>JANRMA010000115.1:0-8678 GCA_033762035.1 Rickettsiaceae bacterium | reverse complement strand
TATTTACTATATCTTTTATTTTGAGATAGGCTACTGATGTATAAATTTTTATCATATTTATTTGTCTCGGAATATAGCTTCTGCTTAATAAATTTTCTCTAAGACTAATATTGCTTTCTAAGTGATCTCAATGAATTAAGTGGATCTTCTCGTTGCCCCGAGTATTTTCTACTTGCGCAGCATTGTCCTAAAATGCATTAGTCTAATTTAATCTCTGGCATTTATAATATGTAGTTAATATAAATGAGTTCAAAATAGGTGTACTATACCTTTTGACATTTTAAATATAAATTGTATAGTACTTTGTAAAATTTAATTAATTTATAGCAAGAAAAAATGAGTACAAACCCAGGCACCATTAATTTAACAGGCGAAACAGGAGAATATAAGGAAGAGATTAACGATCAGATTCCTTTTCTAGAAGCAGTAAGTGATGTTACCGTAACAGGCGAAACGGGAGAAGAATATGATGAAAATAATAGCTGTCAGATTCCTTTTGCAGAAGAAGTAGGAAAACTTTCTGATTTATTTCACCAAATGAAAGTGGATAACAAACCCTCAAACAAAAAAGAGGATGATCTGAAAAAGAGAAGCCAAAATGATATAGAGCCTCCCAAAGATGCTAACCTTAATGATAATGACAGAACTCATGAACAGACATCGAACGAACCTCACTCTGAAGCACTAGAAGAAGAGACTCCAAATAATGATGAAGTATTAATACATCGAGTTTTAGCTCCACAAGAACAAGCGCAGATCAATAATGCTCTTTTTAAGGCAATTAAGGCTAATAATATTGAAGAACTTACTTCTTTAATTAAGGAAGGAGCTGATGTAAATGCTGTAGATGATTATGGCAATAGTGCTATTATGAATGCTACGCTTAGGGGGCATACTGAAGTAGTTAAGCTTCTTTTAGACCATGGTGCTGATCTAAATGCTGCAGATCGTTATGGCAATAGTGCTATTGTGAGTGCTGCGCTTAGGGGGTATACTGAAGTAGTTAAGCTTCTTTTAGACCAGGGTGCTATTGCGAGTGCTGCAGATCCTTATGGCAATAGTGCTCTTATGCATGCTGCGCTTAGGGGGTATACTGAAGTAGTTAAGCTTCTTTTAGAACAGGGTGCTGATCTAAATGCTGTAGATGGTAATGGCGATACTGCTCTTATGCATGCTGTGCTTAATGGGCATACTGAAGTAGTTAAGCTTCTTTTAGAACAGGGTGCTGATCTAAATGCTGCAGGTCGTTATGGCCATACTGCTCTTATAAATGCTGTGCTTAGAGGGCATACTGAAGTAGTTAAACTTCTTTTAGACCATGGTGCTGATCTAAATGCTGTAGATGGTAATGGCAATAATGCTATTATGAATGCTATGCTTAGTAGGCGTACTGAAGTAGTTAAGCTTCTTTTAGACCATGGTGTTGATGCAAATGCTGCAGATCGTTATGGCCATACTGCTATTATGAGTGCTGCGCTTATTGGGCATACTGAAGTAGTTAAGCTTCTTTTAGAGCGGGGTGCCGATCTAAATGCTGTAGATGGCGATGGCCATACTGCTCTTATAAATGCTGCGCTTAGTGGGTATACTGAAGTAGTTAAGCTTCTTTTAGACCATGGTGCTGATATAAATGCTGTAGATGGTAATGGCAATAATGCTATTATGAATGCTATGCTTAGAGAGCATACTGAAGTAGTTAAGCTTCTTTTAGACCATGGTGCTGATCTAAATGCTGTAGATGGTAATGGCAATAATGCTATTATGAATGCTATGTTTAGAGGGCATACTGAAGTACTTAAGCTTCTTTTAGAGCGGGGTGCTGATGCAAATGCTGTAGATGGTAATGGCAATAATGCTATTATGAATGCTGTGCTTAGTAGGCGTACTGAAGTAGTTAAGCTTCTTATAGACCACGGTGCTGATATAAATGCTGTAGATGGTTATGGCCATACTGCTCTTAGCAATGCTGGGCTTAGGGGGTATACTGAAGTAGTTAAGCTTCTTTTAGAGCGGGGCGCTGATGCAAATGCTGTAGATCGATTTGGCCGTACTGCTCTTAGCAATGCTGTATCACAAGGCCTTACTGACATTACGCGCCTTCTGATGGAGCAAGGAGCTTGTATTTCTAATAGTGACGCCGAGCATTTATTTAAAAAATGCAATTCGAAAGGCGCGATACAGAGTCTCTACGATTTAACAGCAGCCAATATATATAATCTTCCAATCGAATTACCTACAGAAGTTAGATTAATTGCTTTATTAATTGAGCATGGGCGCAATTTTAACTTCGAGCATATAATGAATATTGAATGGAGCTACGAGGAGCGCGAGGCTATAACCTACTGTGCAGCAGTGCACGCAGAAGTGCATAATCACGTACGTTTAAAGTAATTTCCAGATGCACGAGAAGATGAAAATAATAATCTTAGAAAGAGAGTCTCATATAAGATGGAGTTTGGTAAAGATGCTAACTCTAAGGATAATGATCCAAGTATCGTTGAACAGCCGAAAAATCTTGTTCTGAAGAAGTAGATTATGAGAATGATCTAACTAGTCCAAAGATTGATGCACAAAAAGTAGAAGAAGCAGCTCCAAAAAGTCATGAAGTAATGCATCCAGTTTTAACTCCAGAACAACAAGAGCTTCTAAAATGGACGCTATCAACCTGCTCTTAAGATTTAACTATAATTATGATATCAAGAAACTCTTTAACCTAGAAATAAGCGATATAAAAAATCTCAATAATACCAATTTTCATTTTTAAATGAAGATTGGTATAATTCGTCAATTAGTGCTAAGCAACCTAGTTAATATATCATTAGCGATCGATGGATTAACTTTACCACCACTTTCCTTCATTATTTGCCCAACAAAAAATCCGAATAATTTAGTTTTGCCTTTTTTGTATTCTTCTACAGAAGACTTATTAGCCTGAAGAATTTTTTTAATCAACTCCTCAATATAAGCATCATCAGAAATTTGTACCAAACCATGTTTTTCGATTATGAGAGATGGATCTTCGCCTGTTTCTTGCATTATTTCAAAAATCTGCTTGGCAATTTTGCCAGAAATTTTTCCTTGTGTAATTAAATTAATTAACTTGCCTAAATAGATACTAGAAATATTTGAGTTATTAATCTCTAGATCTTTTTGTTTTAAGTAAGCGAACAACTCGCTAATAATCCAGTTAGCAGATAATTTAGCATCATTTGAAGTACTTGCCACTTCTTCAAAATATTTACTTACATCAATATCTGCGGCAAGGAGTTTTGCGTCATATTCTGATAAACCTAAATTTTCTATATATCTACCAATTTTTTGATCAGGCAGTTCCGGTAGATTCTTTCTAATAGATTCTATAAATTCATCCGTTAAAACAACAGGAGGAATATCAGGATCTGGAAAATATCTATAATCTAAAGCATTTTCTTTAGATCTCATGGTACGAGTAGTACCCTCGTCTGCGTTAAATAATCTTGTTTCTTGCTCTATTGTGCCGCCAGATTCAAGTATTTCCACTTGCCTCATAGCTTCATATTCTATAGCTCTTATAACGTTTTTTATAGAATTTACATTCTTAATTTCGCATCTAGTCCCGAGGGGTTCCCCAGGCTTTCTGACAGAAACATTAGCATCTATTCTTAAAGAACCTTGCTCCATATTGCCGTCACATGTACCTATAGCGCGCAAAATAGATCTTAGTTTTTTAATATATTCTCCCGCCTCAAAAGGAGACCTAAGATCTGGACAAGACACTATCTCCATCAATGCAACGCCAGCTCTATTTAAGTCTACAAATGAATAATTCGGAGATTGATCGTGCATGCTTTTCCCTGCATCTTGCTCTAGGTGAATTTGGTGTATCTCGATTTTTTTCGCAATACCATTTTCATTTTCAATTTCCACAAATCCTCCTTGGATAATTGGATGATAAAACTGCGAAATTTGATATCCCGAAGGAAGATCTGCATAAAAATAGTTTTTTCTATCAAAGATAGATTTTTTGTTGATGTTTCCATTTATGGCGAGCCCTGTTTTTACGGCTTGCTCTACACAAAATTTATTTAAAACTGGTAGCGTTCCAGGAAAAGCCGCATCAAATAAAGCAACATTTGCATTTGGGCTAGATCCAAAGTCAGTGGAAGCGCATGAAAAAAGCTTAGATTTAGAATCAACTTGCGCATGAATTTCAAGTCCTATTACATATTCCCATATACTGTTTCTACCTTCTATTATACTCATTAAAACCCCCTAGGATTTAAATCTAGATTTAATGTTTTCTCAATTATATTACCTACTTTAAGAACGCTAAGTTCATCAAAATTCCTACCTATAATCTGCATCCCAAGTGGAAGATGATTTTTAGAAAAATCTGCAGGAACAGACATAGCAGGTAGGCCCGCAAGGCTAGCTGGTATTGTAAATATATCATTTAGATACATGTTTACAGGATCTGAATGCTGATTCTGCGCAGAAAAGGCAGGAGTTGGAGCCGTAGGCATTAAAATTACATCACAAGCCTCAAAAGCTTTATTGAAATCTTGCACTATCATTTTGCGAATTTTTTGAGCTTTTAAATAATATGCATCCATAAATCCGGAAGATAGTACATGGGTTCCTATCATAATTCTTCTTTTTACTTCATTGCCAAAACCTTCTGATCTTGTAATTTCATATAATTCATCTAAAGAGGTAACTTCTTGTTCAGTTCTATATCCGTACCTAATACCATCGTATCTAGAAAGGTTAGATGAAGCTTCAGCAGAAGCAATTATATAATATACCGCAAGAGCATGTTGGGCGCTCGTAAGGCTAATATCTACAAGACTCATGCCCCTCTCCTCTAGGAGCTTTGCCGTATTTTTCCACATATCTAATATTTCGCTAGATATACCTTCATAAGACATAATATCTTTAGGTATACCTATTCTAAGACCTTGAAGATTACTATCTAAATTATCACGAATTTTAGGAACCTTTAAATCCGCACAAGTAGCATCTTTTTGGTCGTCCCCCATCATATATTCTAAAACTAAGGCAGCATCTATACAGCTGCGCGCAAAAATACCAGCCTGATCCAAAGAGCTAGAAAATGCTACCATACCATACCTAGAGCATCTTCCGTAAGATGGCTTAATACCTACAGTCCCTGTAAATGCTGCTGGCTGCCTTACGGATCCACCTGTATCACTTCCGAGCGCTGCCATAGACATAAAAGCTGAAACGCAAGCGCTAGAGCCACCAGAAGACCCACCAGGCACTAAAATTTCATTGCTGTTTAAAGCTTTCCATGGGTTTTGGACTTGGCCAAAATAGCTAGTAGTATTACTAGAGCCCATTGCAAATTCATCCATATTAGTTTTGCCTATCGAAATAGATCCAGCATCATTGATGCGTCTTACAACGGTTGCATCGTATGGGGGCACAAAATTCGCTAATATTTTAGAACATGCAGTAGTTCTGACGCCCTTAGTGCAAAACAAATCTTTAATAGCTATTAGGGCGCCTTCAAGTCCTCTATTTTCTTTTTTGGCATATAATATATCAGATTTTTTAGCCTCTATCATCGCTTGCTCGAAAGTTTCTGTGACAAACACATTTAAATTTTTGTGTTTAGATGCATGATTTATGGTGGCTTCTACCATTTCTAACACGCTAAAATCTTTGTTAATGTAACCCTCTAGAGACTGGCTTATAGATAATTTATGTAAATCTTTCATATTTATTCTACCATTTTTGGGACAATAAAAAATTTAATCTCTCTAGAAAGAGAATTAGGAAACCTAGGGCTATTTACGAAAATATCCTCTATATTATTTTCTAGATTTACTATATCTTCTCTCATTCTATTCAGCGGCGCAGCTAATGAATATATAGGTTCTATCCCGCTACAATCTACTTGTTCTATTTTTTCTATCATATGGAGTATGTAACTTAGTTGTTCTTGATAATACAGAACTTCTTCTTGATCTTTAAGTTTAATACGTGCAAGTTTAGCGATTTTTTGCACTTCTTCTGAAGAAACCGAAAATTTTGTACTCATAATAAATTGATTTAGTATTTTACCATATAATGCGTAAATTAATCCCAAAGTCAAGTGTGTTCTAAGATAGAGAATTATAATTCGGAAAAGTAAAGCAATTTTAATTTTTAATTAAGATTTTTCTTTACAGCATTTAATCTATGTGTATTCTACTCGCTCAATAATTAAAAAGTACAGAAAATGCTCAAATACAAGGGACTTAATGAAAATTCTTACCAGAATAGTGATATTGACTCTAACAAGCTAATTAATCGCGACTCTATATCCGAGGGAGGAAATATAGATTATTGGGATGGAGACGCGGAGATAGGCGCTTTATCTAGACAGGGAAGTCACGATTCATCATCCAGCAATAATACTTGGCCTACAGAAGCTGGCTCTTATTGTGGATTCGCAAGTCAAGATTCATTAGAGAAAGACTCTGCAGAAGATTTCAAGGATAAAGGGGCTGAAGCGTGCCCACATAGTAGAAGCGCAAGTCCATATGCAGTATACTTCGCCTCTCCAGAAAATTCTGATGAAAGCTTTTTTCTCGCGGATGCAAAGGTTGTAAGTCGCTCTTACGACTCGCGCATAAGTCTTGATGAATCAGAAGTTAGCGCCGGTGGTTCCTTGGTAAAAGATTCATGTAAGCAAGACGATGCTTTCGCAAACGCTGTAGCTTATCCTGATATTACAATCCCAAGCCTTGATAAATCAGAAGTTAGTGCAACTTACGCCTTACTAAAATATCAAGTTAGCGAGGATATAGACACAGAAACTGACTCTTCTTTAGCCCAAGAACAAACAAGAGGAGCCGAACGAAACGCCGCAGAAGAAGCCGAAGCTGATAGAGTAGCCCAAGAAGAAGCAGCAACTAAGATAGAATCAGTCTTCAGAATACTCAAAGCTAAGAAAAAAGTAGAGGAAGTAAGAGCGGAAGTAGCAGAAGAACAGGCAAAAGAAGAAGCAGCCAGGGTAGAAGAACAAACAAGAGGAGCCGAACGAAACGCCGCGGAAAAAGCCGAAACTGATAGAGCTGCGGCAGATTCTATAAGCTCAATAGCTCAAAGTTTAGTGCCTTTCATTACCGCTAATTACAATCAGACTGATAAGATTAACGATAACTCTGGAAACTGGGAGCATAATAGAAATTCTCTGTCTATTAAATATACAGGAGGATATTTCGGACAAATTTGGATCAATGAGCAAACTAAGCAAATAGCCTTTGTATCTTCTGGAACAAAGTTAGATTGCTCAAAATCATTAAACTTTTATGCTATTTTTGCTATATTGAAAGATGCCCTAAATGATATACAACTTGCCTTTGGGTATGCGCTAACGCAATTTAAATGCGGAAGCCTTAAATTATGGGAAGAATTTATGAATTCCGATCGAATTAAAAGCCTAGAAAATAATGGATCTTTGAAAGATTATTCCGTGATTTTTACTGGGCATTCATTAGGGGCGGCTCTTGCGGATGCAACTTGCTTAGCGGCTAAAATAATTAACCCAGATAAATTTAAGGATATTTCCTCTATAACTTTTGAAAATCCTGGTACCAAACTTTTGCTGCAAAATCTAGTTAGTCAATTACCAGAGCATGAGTCAGTTGAGTTAGATAAACTTCGGTTTAATTTTACCGTAATAAATAATAAGCCAAATTGCATTAATACTAGCTTTGAACAATTTGGAGATGTATACGTTAATAGTTATGACAACTATCACAAAGCTAAACTGCAACTACACAGACAAAATCAATTATCTCCAAATATATCGATAGAAACACTAGACTCTAAAAATAAGCCATGGTATCATAAAATCCCTAATGCTATAAGCAAGAAAATTCCTCACGCAGAAGATATTATGCATAACATACGGGATACAATTGAAGAATTATTTTATAATCATTCTGATGGGCGGTTGCAAAATATATTAATCTCTGAGCATCCTGAAAATTGGGGCCATCGTATTTCGGGAGCAGTTTATAAACGTTATTCTTCTCTCCACAAGATGGCATCTAAAACTTTAGAGCACACACCTACCTTCATTCTTGAGAATATGTCATTTTATGATAAATTAGTATCGGATCTTAAGATTATAGAATGGACTAAAGGTAATTTAGAATATGCTCGAATTATTGTTTCTGAGGCTAAAGAAATCATATGTAACATACCATCAGTAGGAGAATTTACAGAAGCCTGTAGGGAAATATTAGGACAAGTAGAAGAATTGAAAGAAGATTTTATAGATATAGTATACCCAAATGTTTATTCTGACTAAAGTCCAACCTTAACTTTCTTATTTGAAAAGACTACGTTTGTTCCTATTACTTTCTCGATATTACCTTTGGTTATTGCAATAGACGGACTTAGGGTAATTTTATCTTTTGTTTGAGGTGAAACGGCTGACAAGAATGTAATATCAGTAGAGGTGATAGATTTTGATAAATCACCTTCTTTTGAAGATATCATAGATGTAGCTTTTATTCCAAGGCTTGGCACAATCAGCAATATATCTTGCTGCATTTTTAAAGAAAATTGTTTTGATATATAGTAAACTAAGTTGGTGATTTTTATCAATCTATGCTTTGTCTCTCTAAAATTTCAATTTTCCAGAGACGAGTTGCAAAAATTTTACACTTTTTTTTAAAATA
>JANRMA010000114.1:0-6884 GCA_033762035.1 Rickettsiaceae bacterium | reverse complement strand
AATTCATTTTTAATCTCCATAAATGTTGTTATAAGTTAATGGAGATTAGCTCGTTCGTGAATGAGCTATTGAAGGCTCTCACTCACGAGCTAATCTCTTATCTTATACACCAATGTCAGATTAAATGTCAATTAGTACACTTTGAAGTATATACACAGGGAATTTGAATGCTACAATGAATCAGATAAGTGGGCCAATGCTCCGTTGCTTTTAAGCCGCTCAAATAATGCGATCGCGCAATTACAAGACTATGTTCAATGGTTGGACGCGCACATTTTGGCTGGATTAGCAGTAGAGACGACATTCAACCTAAATTCCCAACTTTGTAGGCATTATGATATTTAAATCTTTAAATAGATCTTTAATTTTTTTATTTGGCTCTTGTACTAATACCTCGTGATCAAAGATTTTAGCCTTTAGTCCTCGTAAGGTTATTAATGCTTTGTCCATAGGTATCTTGACTCTTTGTCGCATGATGATGAATATTACCAATGCCAAAAATATCAACATTAAGTACCCTTTTATCGACTGCTCATCGTGTACTCTTAATGGTAGTATATTATTACTGGATTTTGCAAATCCAAATACCTGCTCTATTGCCTGTCTTGCATAATAACTCGGTAAAATCTGTTTACTTTCTATCTCATTTTTAGACAGTAAAATAAAATACCCAGCTTCTTGCATTTGTGCATCTAAATACAATTCTTCTTTTGATGATAGATTTTCTTCGAGCTTGTCTTTTAAAATGCACTTTATATCCTTACTTTTCTTACTTGGATCAAGAATCACATGTACATACATATCGTAACCATAAACTTTGGTCTTGTAGCTTTTAATAAATACTATTCTCTCGCCGTATTGTACTGCGTTTGATCTATTCTCCATATCACACGTAGCTCTAATATATTCTCCAAAGATTTTATGACTCTTCGGTAACCGGGTAATGAAATTAATTTGTGAGGCGCACATAAATTGCAAATTTTCTTTAGAGCAAAATCCAGCGTCTAAAATTACGGATTCGGTATCTAACCCTAGTTTCTTAATCTCAGCTACAGTAGTCTTTACAGTGGATATATCAGCAATATCTCCGCCGATAGCACGAAAGTAAATAGGAAGACTTGACTCTTTATCTACGAGCATTAAACATGAGACATTCTCTTCGATATTGCCACTAGCATATCCAAATGCATTAATAGAGCTATTAATGCTACTAGGAAGAGCCGTGCTATCAATCAAGATGCCTCGCTTATTTGGAAAGAATTTAGCTATATAATTTCTAAAGAATTTTGTTTGTAAGTTTTGCTGACCAAGGAGTTTGATTAGTCTGCTTATATCTTGTGAGCTAACTTTAGCATTTGGAAAGAGTTTTTTAGCGATATTGCCTTCTCTCCAATTCTTGCAATTATACATAGCAGAGCCTTCTGTAATTTGAAAGCACGCAAGAGTCATAATTGAGTCTAGATTAGAAAAACTGTCCTTAATCACCTCAGTTAGACCAATCGATTTGGTGATTTTCTCGATAGCGTAGCTATCGCCTAAATCTAAAATCTCGTTTTCAATAGGCGAAGCTGGACGTAAACCTGGTTTACTATATTCTCCCCCCTTAGAATCAGCAACTCCAAGATATTTAGTAGACTGTCTAGGTTTTTTTAATTCTTTATCCCAGTATTGATTGAGCTCGTAAACATACCAGCGATTACCGCGTTGTTTGTATCTGATTGTAGTCATAATTTACCTTGATATAATGTGTACATGGGCATTATGACATAAAACAAAAAAAACACCACAAAAAAGTGATGCAAAGTATATATTAATTGGCTTTATGATGAATTTGTTATATGAAAACTTTAGACGTAATACCTATATTTCTGGGAATTTGGGATAATATACCATATCTAGGTACAGGGGGAAATCGTACAGTAAATTACAGTAAGCTCAAAGAGACTCAAACTGAGGTACCTCTAAACCCTGTATCAATTCAGCCAAAAACTGTGGTGACAGCGACTCTAAGCGGATGCTCTGTTATAGAAATAACAACACCAACCAAAAAAGTGTTTTTTCATGATGCAGCTCCAGGCCAGAATATTCTTGATAAAGTTCAAGGAATGCTTAGAGATTTTCCGGGAGATCCAATGAAATTTTATATACATCAAGATGATTTTCCAGCCTATAATCAGCACCTCCCTAAGAACCCTTTAGTTACTTATAGAATATACGGAGCTTTCGACAAACCAGGAGCTATATTGCAATTTAACTATGATAAGGGCGATACATGGAAGCCTAAAATCATTCTAGATAACGGAATTGAGATTGGCCCCCGCTCCAGTGATTTTTATTTATCAGGCTATGAGGATTTATCTAAAGAAATAGGCGACATGGTAGATCCGTTTTTTGGTAAATACACTCTAGACTCAATTAAAATTATCTTAAAATTAAGAGTAGATGGCATTGATTTAGATAATATAGAAATATTAAATGGCAATTATGTATTCACTGATGATTTTAATAATTTCCAAGATATAGATACTGAGTTAAATATTACTAAGTCATCCATAGTATTAGCGCCTTTGAGTCTGTATAATAAGCATGCGGTAGGACTTATGTTTGTAAAACATGAATCAGTTAATTTTACGGCTTATTATATTGATCCATCAAATGAAGTAATACCTAAAAAATTAGAGCAAATATTCATTAGCAAGGGTCTGCAAACTGAGCATCTTGTAGCAGAGAGGCAAAAATATGCCAATTGCGGCCCGGAAGTAATAGAGAATTTTATCTTATATTTAACAGGGGAAAGACTTGCCCAAGAGGAGGCTATTATTTTCCATTCTAAATTATTAGAAACTGAGTTAATGTTAGATAAGCCCCAGTCAGACTTAGGAGATTCTAACGAATTATTTTTAGGTATTAGATGTGATACTAGCGAGATTTTATGGGACAAAGACTTGATTATTTCTGAATATGAATGAGAAATACCTACCTTTGCACTACAGTAATTTAGGTTGAATTATGTATTTTAAAAAAGTAAGCAATAGCATCATGAACTTGCGTAAAATTTGCTATGTTATACTTGATCCGTAATGCGCCTCTCAATTATACCAATCTTCATTTAGATCATTTAAAAATGAAGATTTGTATTATTCAAGCTGATTATAAATAATATGCTGCATCATATGATCTGTAAAAACTTGCAATTTAGTTGTAATATAAGGACCAAGGAAAATAAGGCTCAAATAAATAACTAGAAGTTTTGGCACGAAAGTTAAAGTAGATTCTTGTATCTGAGTTAAAGCTTGAAAAAGCGAGACAGTTAATCCGATAAAAAGGGATACTAATAATATAGGTCCTGAAGTCATTATTAAGACATAGATGGCTTCTTTATTTATTTCTCCAATTAATGCTGCATCCATTTTATTCTACCTTTAAACTCTGAGACATTCTAAAATAAATAGATTTAGAATCTTTGCGCTGATCTCTAGATGAAGTTGCTATCTTTCTAGGATCTTTGGGTACTTTACGCATCCTTATTGAAAAAGAGCCAAAATTTCTAATCTCTATTCTACCACCGGCAATTAATTCTGTTTTTATAGCCTCAAAAATACAGTAACAAGCAAATTTAGTATCCTCTAGGCTAAGTTCATCCATGCACTCAGTGTGAAGCTGTTTAGCTAACTTATCAATATTTGCACTCATTGCAAAGATACAAAAGCTGGGATAGAGATCATTTGGAGAAACTTAGTGTAAAAAGATCTCACCTCTTCGTCTATATTATCTAAAATTGCTTCTGATAAAGCGCTTAGTCTCTTTGGTTTTAGGAGTTTTACTTTTATATTTTCATCAAGTGTATATTCCTTTTTTAGCCAGTTAATAGCATCTTCGGTAGTACCTATTTCATCTACTAATTTATTATTAAGCGCGAGCCTTCCTGTATAAATTCTACCGTCGGAAACTTTTTTAGCTTCGTCTATAGTCATTTTTCTATTTTCTGCTACAAGACTAACAAAATATTCACAAGAATCATTTATTATATCCATGGCAGCTTTTTCTACTTCTGGAGTTGGTGCTTCCATTGGGTTAGGCGCGGCTTTAAGCGGAGAGGATTTATAACTCCTAAATTTAATGCCAAGCTTTTCTGCGGCCTCTACTAATTCAGTTACTTGAAATAAAACCCCAATTGATCCGGTAATTGTCATATTCATAGCAAATATCCTTTGCCCTGCCAGAGAAACTAAATAGCCCCCAGAAGCAGCAACAGTACCCATGGACGAAACAATAGGAGTTTTTGAGGACATTTTCTTAAGCCTATGGTATATTTTTTCAGATGCGCCGCTAGAACCCCCCGGGCTGTTAATTGAGAGAACTATTGCCTTTATGCTCTGGCTTTTTTCTATATCATCAAGTAATTTATCGAATTTAGCATCATCCATAATTATATTATCGATCTGAAGAATTCCTATGTAATCTTCTTTGGAACCCCGGAAAATATCGCTTTGCTCTGCAAAAATAATTCCACCAATTATCAAAACAACAATTATAATGGCTATTTTTAAAGTCGTGTTTGTCTTCTGTAATCTTATTCTATCTAAAATTAATTCTGTATTTTGCATTATTTAGTCCTTAAAATTTTTCCTTGCTCTCTGTTCCACTCTTTTTGCTTGAGATCTTCTCTTTTGTCGTTTAGTTTTTTCCCTTTAGCAAGGGCAAGCTCCACCTTGGCTAAATTTTTACTATTAAAATATAAGCTACAAGCTACTAATGTATAGCCTTTTTGTTTAATTTTGCCTATTAATTTTCTGGCCTCTCGTTTTTTAACAAGTAATTTCCTTGGTCTACGAGGCGCATGCGTTGCAAAACTATTGGCTTGTTTATATTCTGGGATATTTAGATTAAATAAGTATAATTCGGAATTCATTATATCCGCATGACTATCTTCTATATTACATCCAGAAACTCTAAGGGATTTCACTTCAGAGCCTACTAACACTATACCTACCTCTATTTTTTCTTCCAAAAAATAGTTGAAGGAGGCTTTTTTGTTTTTAGATATTATTTTAAATTGCGAGTTGTCTTGTGACATGCATCAATTCAGTTTTTATTTTTTGTTTCTTAGCTTCATCGTACATATTAACAAGAGGAGCCCTAACATCTTCTAAGCAAAGACCCAATAAACTTGCTGCATATTTTATTGGCATTGGATTAGTCTCCGTAAATAATGCATTATAAAAAGCCATAAGCTTTGATTGTAAATTCAAAGCGCTTTGGTAATTGTTACTTGCCAAAAATTTTTGCACTTCCGTACATAATGTAGGAATAACATTAGAAGCAACACTCACGCACCCAGATCCGCCATGAGCACTATATGCAAGGCATGTTCTATCTTCCCCTGATAGTAAAGAAAATCCTGGAGAGAGTCTAGATATAAGCCTTAATGGGCGCTCTATATCATTACCCGAATCTTTAAAGCCTTTTATTCTTTCAAACCTTGAAAGCTGAATAATAGTTTCATCTTCTAATTCAACTCCAGTTCTTGAAGGTACTACATAAACAATAATAGGTATATTTGTATTACTATGTATAGATTCATAATAATTGAGAAGCCCTCTTTGAGGAGGTTTATTATAGTAGGGCGTTACGCACATAAGCCCGTCTGCCCCCATTGCTTCAGCTATTTTCGCTTTTTCTGTAGCATCTTTAGGTAAATTGGCGGCAACTCCTACAATTAATTGTATATTCGAAGGTACATATTTCCTTGCATTATTTATTAGCATTCCATATTCATCGTCAGAAAGTGTTGTACCCTCTCCAGTAGAGCCTGCTATAACTATACCACTAACTCCTGATTCAGCTTGTATAGATATAATTTTTGCAAGAGCTGTATAATCTATTTCACCTTCATTAAAAGGAGTAATTAGGGCGGTATAGAGTCCTTTAAAAAATTTACTCATTATTTTCTCCTGTGAGTTTTTTATATTCTATGTTCAATTCTTTAAAATATTGATTTGGCAAGTAATTATATAATCCGTTATTATAAGAAATCGAATTAATTTCAATAATTCCAGCAGCCGTGCCGGAAACAAAGGCTGAATCAAAAGCGCCCAAATCTTGAGGCGAAATGTCTAGCACAAAACATTCTAAACCTATTTTATCAGCTATCTGCATAATAGTTTGTCTTGTGATTCCGTCAAGGCAGTAATTTGTGCTTGGTGTAAATATTTTATCTTCTTTAATAAAAAATATATTACAGGAAGTACATTCTGCTATAAAGCCATTTTCATCTAATAATATTGAATCGTCAAATCCTTTTGATTTTGCGTCCGCAGCTATCGTAGATAATAAACCATACTGGGCAGAAGCCTTGCATTTGGGGGGAAACATATTTTTACCTGGTTTTATCCAATTACTGATATTAAGCTTAATATTTTTTGCTGCACGAGGCGCACTTTCCCACGCGCTTATCATCACACGCGTCCTAGGATTTTCTGGAAATATCTTAATTGAGTCAGTAGCACGAAACACGAAGGGGCGAAAATAAGCATTAGATAAATTATTTAACTCTAGTAATTTATAGTGAATTTCGTTTATATATTCTTCGGAGTACGGAATATCCAAACCCATTATATTTGCAGAAGAGAAAAGTCTTTTTGTATGTTCTTCAAGCTTGAATATTCTACCTTTAAAAGATCTTAAACCTTCAAATACCCCGCCTCCATATTGTAGACTATGATTCAATATATGGACATGCGCATCTCTTGATAAAATAAATTCCCCATCAAGCCATATATAACTATCTAAATTTTCTAGTGGAAAATTGGAATTTTTTGTCATAGAATCCTCATAAAATTAAAAACCAAATAGAATGTGCAAGCCATTAGTTTTAATAGTTG
>JANRMA010000113.1:0-7274 GCA_033762035.1 Rickettsiaceae bacterium | reverse complement strand
GTCAGGCCTTTCAGCTGCCGATCAGAAAATTAAAGGACTTGGATTTGGTGCAGATGATTATTTGACAAAGCCATTCAACAAAGGAGAATTAATTGCAAGAATTCAGGCTATTGTTAGACGCTCTAAAGGGCATTCTGAGTCAGTAATTAGATTCGATAAAGTTGCTATTAACTTAGATACTAGAATAGTAGAAGTAGATGGCCGTCCTGTGCATCTTACAAATAAAGAATATGCGATTTTAGAATTGCTAGCAATGAGAAAAGGTACAGTTCTTACTAAAGAAATGTTTTTAAATCATCTTTACGGTGGTATGGATGAGCCTGAAATTAAAATTATTGACGTATTTGTATGTAAATTACGTAAAAAATTAGCTGATCTTGCTGGCGGTACAAACTATATTGAAACTATCTGGGGTAGAGGATACATGCTTAAAGATTTTGAGTTTCTAGATAATAGCAGCCTTGCATCTTAAGAAATATAGACATATAGATTAACCATTTCTTATATTGGATAAGAAATGGTATTACAAAGGCCTTCTTTATTACGAGAAAGCCTTTTTTTATTTGAATTTTATCAATAGTCTTTTATAATTCTTCCTCAGTTGGAACTTAAAGACAGAATATTCTTTTGAATAAAATTAGCTCATTTAAAAAAGATATATTTTTTATTTTCTTTGTATCATTTGGAATATTTCTTAATTGTTTATTAGAAAGTTTGGGTATAGAATATTTCTATTTACCGGATTTTTTTGCATCTTTTTCCTTTGCCTGTATTTTTATTGTTCCTCCCTGTGTATATACTGCTTTATCTATATTTGGATTCAATTATGCTTTTAGAAATTCATCGCATAGTTCTTTTGATTATATAAATGAAAATACTGATCAGGACTATAAGATTATGTATGAATCTCTAGGCGTTGATTTTTGGATTTACTCTATTGCCTATTATTTTTTGTGTAATTTAGGATCTAGCAAAGAAATTAGGCCAAAAAGAAATGATATATTTATTTTTTCTATTATTATAATCTTGTCTTATTTACTTAAACTAAGCCTCATGATTATTTTTAATTTACAGCCGGACGTTTCTGCGATTGTAATTAAAATGCTTATTACTATATTATTCTTCCCATTTTCCTGGCTTTTTGTATATATAATGAGAAAAAGAGTAATTGAGTGATTAATGAGGAACTAACTAGAAATCATTTAGTAACCAGAAGAACCTTTATGCTAAGGGTAGCAAAACTTGGCATAACTTTTACCCTTGGTATAAGATTATTATATTTGCAGCTTATTAAGGGCTCTGAATTCAGAATCTTATCTGATAAGAATAGGATTAGTCTAGTAGCTACAATACCCAGAAGAGGAGCTATAAAGGATAAATTTGGATTGATTATCGCAGATAGTAGGCCCTGTTTTCTTGTCTATTTAGACAAAAGACTAAGCAAAAATTATCTGCAATCCTTTAATGTATTTGCCGGCCTAGCTAACTTACCCGAGGCAACTTCTAAGAAATTATTAGCAAAAATACGCAAAACCCCAAAAAGGAGCCCAGTTTTACTTTTTTCCGATATATCTTGGCATGAAGTAGCCATAATAGAAGAGCAAGCAGAGCTAATGCCTGCAATATATGTAGAGCAAATAAGTTCTAGAGACTACAAAATACCAGAACCATTTTCTCATGTTACTGGGTATGTCGGAAAAATCTCTGAAGATGAAATGCTATCCAGTACTAAGATTGCTAAATTTGATAGCGGCAAAACAGGACTTGAAAAATATTACAATAATTATTTGGCAGGCAGTCCTGGTTACCAAAAGATAGAAATAGATGCTAATGGTATTTTAGTAAGAGAATTAGAAAGGCTTGAGCCTTCTGCTGGAATAGATCTTGAGACTAATATAGACGCTAGATTACAAGAAATGATTTATAATATCATGCCAGCAGAAGGGGCTTCTGCAATAGTAATAGATATTTCAACAGGAGGAATATTGGCATCTGTATCTAAGGGCGGCTATAATCCCAACGATTTTGCTAGAGGCATAGATTCTGATACATGGAATCAGTTAAATAATAACTTATATAAGCCGCTTATAAATAAGATATGCGCATCACAATATCCTCCTGGTTCAACATTTAAGCTTATTACTATACTTGCAGCTCTTAATGCAGGCATTCCTTATTCCCAGAAATTTTTTTGTGCAGGTTATATGAAGCTAGGAAATCGGAATTTCAATTGCTGGAAAAAAGAGGGCCATGGATTATTAGATATGAAAGAAGCAATAAAGCAATCTTGCAATTGCTATATGTTTAATATAAGTAAAATCATTAAGATAGATGCAATTCTTGATATGGCGCGTAAATTTGGCTTAGGCTCGCCTGTGGGGATTGATCTTCCCTTTGAAGCAAAGGGCTTTGTGCCAGACAGAGCTTGGAAATTGCAAAAATTTAAATACGACTGGTCTACGGGAGATGGGTTTAATTTATCTATAGGGCAAGGCGCTTTGCTTGCAACCCCATTACAACTCGTCAATTTAGTGGCTAAAATCGCATCTAATGGACTATATAATAAAGCCCCCAAAATAGCATATAAAGATTTAGGCAGTGATACAAACTTAGGTGCAAACCTACCAGTAATTTTGCAAGATATTAAACAAGAATATTTTGAGTTTATTAAATTAGCGATGGATCAGACTGTGAATCAGGAGAGTGGTTCAGGATTTCATCATAGATCAAACATAGTAAGATACGCAGGCAAAACTGGAACATCTCAAGTGGTGGCAAAGAAAAATGCGCATGATGATCTAAGTAGTGAAAAAATTAGTTGGACAAGGCGTAATCATGCTTTATTTTCTGGATTTTTTCCAATCCACGATCCAAAATATTCTATGTCTATAATTGTAGATCATGGAGGAGGGGGTAGTAGAGCTGCTTGCCCCATTGCTAAAGCCATAGTAGAATTTTGTGCAAATAATCATCTCGTTTAGTTATTAATATGTGTGTTGAGCTCTGCTTAAAGCCTCTATTAGCCCCAGTGTTCATGCAAGTCTAATCTCTATACTTAAAGCAGCACTATAACTGCGCCACGGTTCTAATTTTTGCTTTAGGGTAAATTTCATTATGAGATAAAACTATAATACTCGCCCTGAATCTTTCTATTGCAGCTCTTACTAATGCTCTATTACTAGCTGAAGTTAATAAAACTGGTATAAGATTTCTGGCGGCTTGCTCATCATATAGTTTTCTAACCCTACTGGTAAATTCTTGCAATTTAGAAGGCGGCATAATTAATGTTTTTTGGTCTCCGTCCCCTTCCGTATATTCCGCAAATATTTGCTCCCATTCTGGCGATAATACTACGGCAGATATAAAACCATCTGCTCCTGAGGCGCTATGGCAAATTTGCCGAGCAAGTTTTGAGCGCACGTATTCTGTGGCATTTAAAATACTTGGAGAATGCTTAAGAGAATCGGCAGCTGCTTCTAGTATAAGAGAAATATCTCTTATTGACACTCTCTCTGAGAGTAAATTTTGCAGAATTTTTTGCAAAGAACTAATAGTTACGGGCTCTGGCACTACATCTTTTACTAATTTCTTATTTTCTTCTTGCACATCATCTAATAGTCTTTGTACTGCGCTATAGGTTAAAAGCTCTGTAATATATTCTTTCACAAGTTCTGTTAAATGTGTGGTAAGTACTGTTGGAGGATCTACTACCGTTAATCCACTAAATTGCGCTTGCTCTTTTATTGACTCATCTATCCATATAGCGGGTAGTCCGAATGCTGGCTCCTTGGTTTTTTCTCCCTCTATTGTTAATTCATTTCCTTTGGGATCCATAGCTAGGAATTTATCTGCCCTCATCTCCCCTTTGCCGCATTGTATTTCTTTAATTTTAATTACATATTCATCATTTAGAAGCTGAAGATTATCTTGCACTCTTATTGAAGGCATAATAAACCCATAATCTTTGGCTATTTGCTTTCTAATAGCTTTAATTTGATCTGTAAGTTTATTGCCTTTTGTATAATTTACAATTTGCAGTAAATTATATCCTAGCTCAACTTTAATTAAATCAATTTGCAATGAGTCTATTGGCCTATCTTCTTGCTTTTCTACTTGTCCGCTTTGACTTGCAGATGTCCCATCTTGAGAGGCTTCTTTGGGATCATTAATAGATTTGAATCTAGTAATCAAATATCCCGTAACAGCGCTCATCATAGATAATACAAAAAAAGGAAAAAAAGGCAGTCCTGGTACAAGCCCAAGAAAAGCAGTAACTATTGCAGTCATGAATAATGGCTGAGGATATTTACTTAGCTGGCCAAAAATTGCTTTATCTGCTGAGCCCGATACGCCGGATTTAGTTACTAATAAACCAGCAGCAAGTGAAATAACTAGAGAAGGAATTTGGGAAACTAACCCATCTCCGATAGTAAGAATTGTATAAGTTTTTGCAGCTTGTTCTATGCTTAAGCCTCTTTGTACCACTCCAATAATGACCCCGCCTACTAAATTAATAAAGGTAATAATTAAGCCTGCTATCGCATCTCCTCTTACAAATTTATTGGCACCATCCATAGCTCCGTAAAATGTATTCTCATCTTCTAATTCCCTTCTTCTTGATTTAGCAATTTTTTCGTCTATTAAACCAGCCGAAAGATCCGCATCTATAGCCATTTGCTTACCCGGAAGAGCATCTAAGTTAAATCTGGCTGCGACTTCAGCGATACGGCCAGAACCTTTCGTAATTACAATAAAATTAATAATAGTCAAAATCATAAATACTATAAGGCCTATAATCACATTACCTTGCATTACAAAATCTCCGAACGCTTCTATAATATGACCAGCAGAGCTAGGTCCTGAATGTCCTCTAGATAATATTAGACGGGTAGATGCTATATTAAGAGAAAGCCTTAACATTGTTGTGACTAAAAGTATGGTAGGAAATACACTAAGCTCTAGAGGTTTAGAGATAAATAATGTAGTCATTAAAATTATAAGAGATAAGGTAATAGAAAGAGCAAGTAATATATCCAAAATAGCGGTAGGGACTGGTATCACAAGGATAATCAATATGAATATGATCATACTTGCTAGTATAAATTCGCTATATTTTCCTATAATATTTAAAAAATTTTGCATTCTAATAGACCACTCTGGAAATCTAAATTATTTTTTCGTTAAGCAGCTTCAGCAATGCTTATTAAATCAAGTAACTCTGAAGCAAGCGATTTAATCTCACAAGATCCGCTAGACATAGCTTCTGTTTCTAAAATAGTTTTTCCAATATTCATGCTTGAGGCAAAGCTCACCCTATTGCCTATTTTTGTATTTAGTAAAAATTCTTTCGGCAAATCTAAATTCTTTAAAATTTTTGACCCAGAGTTATATCTATTTAAAACTTTTTTTGTATTTTTCCCCGCTTCTTTTGTATAGTCCAAAGTTTTATATGTCGCCCATAAATCTGTAGGACTCGGCTGCATAGGGACTAAAACTAAATCGGAAGCCCTAATAGCAGATTTTGAGTCAGTATCAGTATGAGGGGCGCAATCTATGATAATAAAATCATTTAGAAGTTTTAATTTAGATATCTCGCTACTTATTCTAATTCCAGAGCAAGAAGAAAAACTTATACCGCAATATCCTTTACCGAATTTTTTTTCTCGTATAGAATACCACATAGTGCTAGATCCTTGCGGGTCAATGTCGATAATAGCTACTTTACTATTTTTTTGCCATAAGGCTACAGCCAGATGCACTGCTATCGTACTTTTTCCGGATCCGCCTTTTTGCTGGGAAACAGTTATTATTTTTGCTGTCATATTTTTAATATTGCATTTAATGTTTATTCCTATTATTTTCGGCAGGAAAGAAACTATTTATCATGATCTCACTTCCAATACTCGAAATTGATCTTAACATTATCAAACAAAACTATATAAAAATAAGAGAACTTACTTCTGCAGAGGTTGCAGCCACCTTAAAAGCTGATGCCTATGGCTTAGGAGCAACACAAATAGCTAGAGCGCTAATGGAAGAAAATTGCAAAACATTTTTTGTAAGCAATTTTAAAGAAGCTTTGCAGCTCAAAAATGCATTTTCAGACTTAGAAGTATATTTTTATAATGGATTTACCGCCGGAGAGGAGGCTGTAATAGTAAGCAATGGTATTTCTCCGGTTATAAGTAGCCTATATCAGGTAGATTTATTAAATAATTATTGTAAAGAGAATAATATTAGATACAAAACTATTCTTCATGTAGAAACCGGGATGCAGAGACTTTCTATGCCGCGCGAAGAAGTGATGATTTTATCTAATAATAGAGATAGATACTCTCATCTAGATATAGAATATATAATAAGTCATTTAGCTTCAAGCGAAGAGTTTGAAAATGAATTTAACTATCAGCAGTTAATAGCATTACAAGAAATAGCTAGTCACTTTCCATCAGCTAGATGTAGTATAGCAAATACATGTGGCATATTACTAGGGAAGGAGTATCATCTGGATATGGTAAGGCCCGGTGCTGGCATTTACGGTCTTAACTTAAGAAATGATATGAGATTTTTTAGCAACCCGATAAGATTAATATCATGCTTATTACAAATAAAATACGTGAAAAGGGGTAGTACTATAGGCTATAATCAAACATATGTCGCTCCTAAAGATATGTGGATAGGGACCACTCCTTTTGGATACGCAGATGGTATTTTTAGATCTTTGAGTAATAATGGATATTGTTACATTAAAGGCAAAAAAATACCTATAGTAGGGAGAATATCCATGGATTCTATTAATTTAGATCTTACCCCCCTAGACGAAGCCGAGCGTTTTATTGGACAAGAAGTGGAGTTGATTTCAGATAATCAAACTCCTGATGATTTGAGTAAATTTGCAGGTACTATAGGATATGAAATAATAACATCTTTAGGTCAACGATATGAGCGCAAGTATAAAAAATGACAGCAATATATTAGAGTCAGTTCCCCTTGGAAATACCGCAAGGTCTATAGGAGCATATATACTTGATGCCTCAGAAAATACCGGCCTGATGCTGATATTTGTGCTAAAGGCTATTAAGGGCTTATTCTATGGTCCGTTATATATTAAAAATTATATTCATCAGATAATTTTTATAGGATTTTATTCTTTGCCAGTAGTGGGTATGACGGCAATATTTTCTGGCGCTGTGCTTGCTCTACAAAGCTATACTGGATTTTCAAGATTTTCTGCAGAAAGCGCCATAGCAACAGTTGTTGCTCTTTCTATTACG
>JANRMA010000112.1:0-1597 GCA_033762035.1 Rickettsiaceae bacterium | reverse complement strand
AGTTAGTATTTGACTCAAAAATACAGAATCGTAAGTAAAGTTTTTTTTCATATTAAACCTCAAGAAAAAATTAGTTACCTATGTTCATTATTAATTAATTAGATTTTAATTGCAAGTATCAGATTCTTAATTACTTGTATAATAGTAAATTTTATGATCTTTCATGAAAAAAATTGTTTTTTTGCAACAATGTTAACTTTATACACAAGATATAAAGGATTCTTTGATAGTTCTAATCGTACCTTCATCAAAAGCCACTTCTAGATTATCAGATTCTTTACGAATGACTATGCCACGCCCAAATTTTGCGTGTATAACACGCGCACCTGGTCTAGTGTTACTACTATCAGGAATTTTAGATAAGCTATTATTGGACCTAATGTTAAACTTATTTATATTAAGATAGTCAGATCCACCATGAAATCCTTGCGAGTAATTATTATAGAAATAATTTGCTTTTTTGAAATTCACGCTATCTTTTGGCAATTCGGCTAAAAATCTAGATGCGCCGGATCTGTGAGTCTCGTTAAACACACGTCGCACTTCGGCATAAATAAGAAATAATCGCTTTTTCGCCCTAGTAATAGCTACATAAGCCAGCCTTCTTTCTTCTTCTAGTCCCATATTACTATCTATAATAGATTTTTGATGAGGAAAAATTCCATCTTCCATGCCAGGTATAAATACTACCTCAAACTCAAGGCCTTTAGACGCATGAATAGTCATAATGCTTACAAATTTTTGATAATCTTCAATATTTTCATTATCTAATACTAAAGATATATGCTCAATAAATTCCCTTATACTATTGAAGCTTTCTGAGGCTCTAATTAATTCATTGATATTTTCTATTTTAGACCTTGAATCATCGCAATTATCAAGCTTAAGCATGTTTTGATACCCGGTATCTATGAAAACTTGCTTTATTACCTTATCTGCTGCATTTTCGTTCTCTAAATCTTCGCTGAGCCTTAAAATTAATTGTACAAAATTCTTTGCGCTTTCGTGCAATTTCCCCTTAATGATATTTTCTGAAATAATATCCCTTAGAGCTTCAAATAATGAAATATTTTTTGATTCAGCGTAATTCTTAATAATCGAAATAGCAGAAGGTCCGATAGATCTCCTGGGTAAATTGACTATTCTCTCAAATGCAACATCATCTTTGTAATTTAGAAGTAATCTTAAATAAGCCAATATATCTTTTATTTCAGATCTTTCATAAAATTTTAGACCGCCGATAATTTTATAGTTAATATTAGATGCTATTAGAGCTTCCTCGAATGGCCTTGTCTGAAAACTTGCCCTCACAAGTATCGCATGATCCTTCGTGTAGGCCCCATTTGCAATACTTTGTTTTATCTCATTAACTACAAAAATTGCTTCTTCATTTTGGTTCGGAGTTTGCACAATATTTATCTTCTCTCCCTCGTAATACTCCGTCCATAAAGTTTTTTTATGTCTATGGTTATTATTCTGAATCAAAGAGGAGGCTGCTGATAAAATATACTGAGTTGATCGATAATTTTGCTCTAGAGCTATTATATTTGCGCCTAGAAAATCCGCAGAAAACTTGAGAATATTGCCTACTTCGGCC
>JANRMA010000111.1:0-2283 GCA_033762035.1 Rickettsiaceae bacterium | reverse complement strand
TGTTAGTTGCTTTAGTTTATAGCCTTCCATACTATAGCCTTCTATTTTTTCTGCGATCCTTCTTAAATAAGAGGCTTCCTCATTTTTTGCGAGTTTTGGATCATAAAAAACACAGGTTTTTCTTTTTATCTTCTCGTTGCTTATATCTTAAAAATGCCATTATTGTCCCTTAATACAGTGTGTATATACCTACCGTATATTAGGTAATAAAAAAGCCAAGTATATAGGCTAAATATCATTATTTTTCAGGCATATAGCTTAAATAGTGACTTATACGCAACGTATACTGTGCCGATACAAATGGGAATTTAGGATCAACTCTTAGACCTAATAATTTTGCTTCATCTGATCTTGAAATAATACATCCATCATTATTAGATAATACCACAGTAGGAGCATTATTTAGTGAAGGGTCAAAGGACCTTTGGCAAGAGACAAAAAAACTATTACAATCTACTAATCCTATTAACTTCATAATCAAGGCCTCTGTAATCTAAAATTGCTATTGGAGATTATTAATATGATTTAATATATACCTACCTTTCGGTATTTTCTATCTTTTTTTCAAAATTTGAGCATTTTCATTCTAATGCGCAAAATGATCACACTATTTAATGAATATTAAAATATTTTTGAGATTTTATTATTTATGTTTGTATTTTTGAATTATAATTATATTAAATAACTAATATAAGTCTATATATATGTCAAGAGAAAGAGGGGCTAACAACTCAGAGAATGTACAAAACTTGAATGATTTAAGAATAGCGGAACAAGAGGAATTAAATCTGGCATTTTTTGCAGCTATGTTAAATTCAAATTTTGCAGAAGCGGATAGGTTGCTTGATTTAGGAGCCCAAATAAACTCTAAAGATAATGAAGAAAGAACTTCCTTGATGATAGCATCGAGACTAGGTAATATAGAAGCAGCAAATTTTCTTTTAGGAAGAGGCGCAAGTACTGAAGAAAGGGATCCTCTAGGCTGTACAGCTCTTATTATTGCAACTGGGGATAATAAAACTGATATAGTAAATATACTATTAGCATATGACGCAGATATAGAAGCTACAGATAGTCTAGGAAGAAGAGCTATTGATGTAGCAACTGCCAAAAGATATAATCAAGTGCGACAGATTCTTTTGACAAGAGGCGATAATAATACAAATGAAAGAGTAAATCCAAGAGATAGGGAAATGAGAATTCCAGCTGGAGAGGGTTTTCCAGGCGCTCCTAATGTAGGTGCAATCGGAATAAAACAAAAATTTAGAATTGAAGTACCAGCCATGAATCTTCTAGAATCAGTGATTAGGTCAGATTTTGAAGAAATAAATAGGTTAATTAATTTGGGTGTCGATATAAACTCTAAAGATAACAAAGGAACAACTGCTTTAATGGAAGCATCGAGAACTGGTAATATAGGATTAGCAAATTTTCTTTTGGAAAGAGGTGCGGATATTAATGCACAAGATAATAAAGGAACAACTGCTTTAATGATAGCATCTCACGAGAGAAAGTCTGGTATTGTAAATTTGCTTTTGAAAAGAGGTGTAGATACTGAAGCTCAGGATTTGAACGGAGGAACGGCTCTGATTTCAGCTATAGAAAATGGATCCTCAGAAGCGGCAAAATTACTTATAGACTATATGACAGAGCGTGGTATCAATCTTAGAAAAACTACTGATAATGGCGAAAAGCTCAGTGCTATTGATCTTCTTCTTATAAAATGTAATGATAATGAGATCGAAAGATTTGCGAAAAATAGAGATAACATACCTGATAAAGATAATTTAAGAGAGCCACCTCGTATACAAATAATAGCTAATTTACTTAGAAGGGGGTATGATATTGAATTTCCTTCAGCAGAGCGTATGGTTACTCTAAGAAATAAACAGTCAAGACCAACAACTAAAAAACACGGGCAAAGTTATCAACCTAGAATAATAGCCAGCACCACTCCTGAGTCGGCTGAGGGTAATCATGAAGCAAACTTTCGAGCTCAACCTTACAATAAAATAAATACCATAAGATTAGCGATAAGTAACCTAGAGGAGGAGTGTAGAAGTTGTATAGAGAACAACATGTCTATACTAAAGTGTACTAGTCAAGATTTGATCTGACGGTCAGTATATTTTGTTACAAATGATAGTCGGATAAGTTACGACTGTCAGATGTGTTATTATAGTACATAGATTCATTGGATTTTTCAATAGCAATATGTTTAGAATCTAAAAAAGTTTGCATCGGAGTTTTGCCGTAGCAATATTTTCCAGAATGAGACCTTTC
>JANRMA010000110.1:0-2781 GCA_033762035.1 Rickettsiaceae bacterium | reverse complement strand
ACGTTGACATCGTAGAGGTCGGAAGTTCGAGTCTTCTATCGCCCACCAGAAAATATATAAATGCATTTTTCATTTTGTACGACTCTAAAACATATTGAAAACATTAGATTTACAGAAGTTTTTATGGTAAATATTTGTTTTTATTATAATGGTAATTAGATTGTCTCTTCTAAGATCCGGCGCACAAGTCGCCTTTTTTACCTTGATTTCTAGAATATTTGGATTAATTCGAGAGCTATCTATAGCAAATTTATTTGGCACTTCCTTATACGCTGATGCTGTAAATATGGCACTCAGATTCCCAAATCTATTTAGAAGATCTTTTGCAGAAGGGGCTCTTACTTCTGCTTTTGTACCTATTTACTCTTCTTGTATAGTCAATTCGAAAACTGAGGCTTCTAAGTTTGCAAACCAAACGCTAACTTTTTTAGCTATTATAGTAGTGAGCGTTACTATCATTTGCGAAATATTTATGCCAAATATTGTACATATTTGCGCTCCTGGCTTTGCTAGCAATAAGAATAAATTTGAGCTTTCTATAATTTTATGCCGCATTACTACCCCATATCTTATTTTTATTTGTCTTTCTGCCTTACTGGGCGGAGTATTAAATAGTAATAGATGTTTTGCGCCTTTTGCCGCAATACCTGTAGTTTTAAGTATAATGATAGTTGTATCATGTATTATTCCCGTAGGTAACAACGAATTAAAGGCTATAAATATAGCTATTAGCATTTTTGTTGCCGGAATATTCCAATTACTTATCATGATTTATTATGCAAGAAAATTTGAAAAGAACTTATTCTTCTTGCAAGTAAGTGATTTATTACCCCAAACTCGTATATTTTTAAAAAATTTTGTACCTGAAATAATTAGCAGTAGCTCTACGCAATTAAATTTATTTATATCTCAAAGTATTGCAAGCTTCGCTCCTGGTGCTATATCTATTCTTTCTTACGCGGATAGAATATATCAATTTCCCCTTTCTATAATTGGTATATGTTTTGGATCCGTCCTACTTCCTTTGCTTTCTAGACTATACAAAGAAAATAAAGTAGAAGAAGCTGCAATATTGCAAGAAAAAGCATTAAAATTAGGATTATTTTTATCAATAGGCGCTATGTCAGGTATTATTTTCTTAGCTGAGCCAATAATTTTTGTAATATATGAAAGAGGCGCATTCAGTCATTTAGATACTTTAAAAACATCAGAAACTCTAGCGATTTTTGCTATTGGGCTCCCCGCTTATGTCATTAATAAAATTCTTACTCCAGTTTTTTATTCAAGACTTGACACTAAAACCCCAATGAAAATAACATTAATTACAATAACTATAAATTGCATTTTAAATGGAAGTTTTGTATATTTGGGACTAGAGCATTTAGGTATAGCACTTGGCACTTCTATTGCAGCCTGGTGTAATATTATTTTTATTTGGATATATTTTAGACTCTATAAAATAGACACAAGAAATAAACCTATTAAAATATTTATTTTTAAGCTTGTTATCTCGGTATTGCTTATGTTTGCTATGCTTTATGTGTTAAAGCCTTTCTATTTAGAATTTATATATCAAAAAAATAAAATATTATCATCAGTAACTTTGTTTGCGATAATTCTTATAGGCGGTATAACATATATTTGCTCTGCTTTGGCTATAAAATCAGCAAGTAAAGAAGAGATATCCAATCTACTAAACAGAACAAATACCATAGAAGTGACTCCCGTAGTTCGGGCCAAAAAGGTAATTAAAACGCGGACTCAAAATTTTTAAAAATAATTAATTTTCTAAAAAAATAATTGTTGTTGTGGCTATGTAGATGTGGGTAACTTGACTAACAACTTTCCATTTTTTAAATGATGCAAATGAATTTAGCGGATCTCGCCTTGTTGCTACCCATTAATATAGGCATGCGCTGGGCTTAGGCCTAAAATTCATTTGTCTAATTTATTCTTACGAATGGTATTATATCTTAAAAATGCCATTATTGTCCCTTAATACAGCGTATATATACCTATATTGTTATTTTTAAGGCATATAGCTTAAATTTCACCTAAAGATTCTGCTCCAGCTATCTTCAATCCAGATTCTTGAGATTCTTCAAATGTAGCTTTTTTACCTAGAGGCTCTTCATCGCTTGATGACATTTGATTCTCTTCATCTCTTAATTGTTGATTATGTAATTTTTTTCTTGCGTTTCTAATAATAGGATTATTGAGTAAATCTTCTGGTACTTCAAAGCCAAAATCCATAAATTTTAGTATCTTCCACTTAACATCTTCTGGGTGTAATCTTGTAGAATTTAAGATAAGTTTGTAAGGGTTATAATTACCATCTATTCTAGCAGCACATTTACTTCTTTAAAAGTTTGACATGAACACGCTACCATAATAGCTGTCTCATTATTCTTATTAATCGCATCTATATCCGCGCCTTTTGCTTTAAATAACTTTATTAATTCTTCTATATCTATTGAATTATTTTCATTAAAGAGTAAATAAATTAGTGGTGTGTTTAAATATTTATCTTTAACATTTACATTTATTCCCGTTTGTTCTAAAAGAAATTTAATTACTTCTATATTCTCTAGATGGCAAGCTTTTATAAGAGGAAAATCTCCTTTGCTATTAGGTGTATTAACAGAGGCTCCTTGCTGAATAAGGAATCTTGCTATACCTAGCTTATTATTTGCACAAACATCTACTAATAGATCTGATGCATTATATTCTTTATTGTGAATGAGGTGCATAATCCCCTCTTCTGAGAAAGACATGCAAGCA
>JANRMA010000109.1:0-3677 GCA_033762035.1 Rickettsiaceae bacterium | reverse complement strand
TTGAGGGGGCTTCCCCCTCAATTATTTTATAATTGGGTTATGGCATAGGAGGCTTTGGCTTGTTAGGGTCTTCAATGCTATAGACTTTGGGCTTAGTCGGAAGATTAGGATTTTCAATTCCCTCATCATCGTAATTCCGGGGCGTAATAGCTGTATTTTCACAAGCAAATAACGAACAAACAAGCGCAAGAAGAATAAGCTTCTTCCTGGTTAACACATTTTTAATTGAATTTAACATATCTTTTATAATTTATATTGTGGTTAAATAAAATTAAATTATGTAGGAAAGAAACAATAAAAAGTAATAGCAACTCATTAAGCGGTCTATGTAATGAATTTAATATTATTTGAAAAGTTATATTTATATTGTTAGAATAATTACATTATTATTGATCCCCAATAATTTTTAATCCGGCAGACTTTGTAGTATAATAAAGTCTACGCCAGATATATGTTTTTGGGATCAACCTTCTATTGAGAATTAACCTTAAAAAAAGTCATACGGCATCAACAACGACCTTATTTTCTTTTATAAAATAGCTTCCATCGTATTTAATTAGATTTACTCCAAAATTCTTTTTGGCAAATTCTATAATATCCAAGGTAGTCTTATCTCCCTTATTAAGCATTAGCCACATTACAAATTCACTCTCCGTTTTGCCCTGCTTGAAATTTTCTATAGAACTCTGCTGAAACATATTACCCTTCTCCAAATATTTAATGTAGTTGTCTCTATCCTCCTGAGTTATATTTTCTAACAGCTCCTCTTTCTTGTAGCTTCTTTCTTTATTCCATGCCATTTCAATAGTTCTTATTATTAAAGCATTGGATTGATCCTTCTCTTTCTTTCCCAATTTTTCAATCTTAGATTGCTCTTTTAATTTGATAACAGTATATTCTTCATTATAGAATTTTTCTCTTATTGCTTTAATTATAAAGCCCTGAAGATTTTTTTTAGGTGACTTTGAGTGATCTCTTTTAGCTTTTCCAATCGTATATTCGATAAGACCTTTCTCTATAGCTCCATCCTCTACCAGCTTGATAAGCTCATCTTGTGTACTCTTATTATAAATCTTAACATCATTAAATAAGTCAACAAGGTCATTTGCTAAAATCAAGGGAATATCTTGAGTGCTATCAATTGAATTACTCTTTTTTCCTATTATAAACGTAAAACTATCTACGCGCTTCCCCGCATAATTCTCTGAATAAGAAATCTGAAATTTAGATTTATCATTTATCTCATCAATCGGGTTTTTAATTACATTGTTTTTAAAAGAACTGTATTTAGAATACATATCCTCGATATTGAATTTTTTCTTTATCTCAGCAACTTCAAAAGTGATTTCCTTACGATAAGCATGAGATGAAAATATTTCATACCAACGAAGTGAGTATAGACTTTTATAGCCCATTAATGCTATATAAAAGATTCTGGCAAAATATTCTACCGTCTCAAAATGTTCTCTAAAGTTTTTTTCAAACTGTAACTCGATTTTAGAAGAATAACGTTCTGGTTGGCGGACAAATCTTACCAGACTCCCAGAATCCATCCCTCCTTTTGCATTTTTAACCTTTATATCTGTAACCGCAGGAAGATCTAGGGCCTCCTTCTTTAAACTTGAAAAATTGCCTTTACTTTTAAGATTAGCAGAATCACAAAAATCATTAAGATCAATAACATAAAATCTATCCCAAGGATCATCTTCCGCTCCATCTACACCATAGCCTTTACAAGCTCTTTGTAACTGAATTAAACCCGCATGAACCAACTTATAATGATTCAAATTCATGTCCCTGGGAAACTGAGTATTTATAATGTTATTGCTTTTTGTTAATGCTTCATCCTTATATTCTTCTAATTCACTCATGGGATTGGTGTTCCTATCTAAAAATATAAAATATTTTAAAAACTACAAAATTGAACAACGCATAGTCGTTTATAAAATTATAAATCTCTTTTTTCCGTGTGCAAAAAAAGTAGTCGGAAAGTGCAAGATTTATAGTCGTTGTGCAAGATTTATAGTCGTCAGTGCAAAAAAAGTAGTCGGAAAGTGCAAGATTTATAGTTTTAAAAATTACAATTACCTGTAAATCAGTATATTGAAAATCGTGTAATATTTATAATTATGTAATTATTTGTAATATTGCAAACAAATGAAGTTTTTTTTTATTTTTTATTTTTCACAATCAAAAATTAAACTCAAAACACCTATCGACTATATATATTGCACATGAAAAAATAGACTCCGATCCATTCTTTCCTTGCGACTACAAAAGTTGCACATTCTACATTTTGTAGCAAATGTTTAAAAATAGGAGCAAAATGGATTTTAAATTGTTCCTGAAAATAATAGGTAAAATTTACAATAATCATTCTTTTCCATTATTAAATTGGATTTTGTGGATTCCTTTTGAAATACTCGGTTAAAATGAAATCAATGGCAGCGCCTTCACTTGAATATCTTTCCCAGTGCTTTAATCGTTTGATTTGATTTATATTAGATATGCTCAGATCATAGCTTACTTTAGCTTTCGTGACTTCCTTCAGCTCACCCTTTTTACCTCTTATTTTTTTAACCGGAATTATTGTTTCTTCTGGCGCTAAAATAAGTTCTTTCTTTATTGATGTTTCCTGCTTTTCTTCCTTTATGTTTGTAATCTTTCCTTCTGCTTCTATATTAGATTGAGTTATTCTTTCTTCCTGTGAATCAATAAAGTCTGATGCGTTTTCAACGCTTATTTCCTTTCCCTGGCTTTTTGCATTGGAGATTACACTTTTAAGAAGCCCTGCCTTACTTTTACCAGAGACACTACCCGATTTAGTTTTTGATTTTTGCATATTCTAATTTTATTTTATTTTACACCGCTTTAAAAATTCATTATAATAGATATTAAACTCGTCAGATTTTATTTTTGGGTTAATTATATCTGTGACGGTTGATAGTCTTCTATAGCGTACCAAATTTGATATTTTGGAATCAAACAAGCTCAGTCCATTTAATCCATTCAGTTGTTCAACCTCATTGTATTCCAGTGTGCCATCATATTGATTTATTACGCCATACACGTTTAAATCAATACTTTTTTGTTTAAGCCTGGCCGCTATTGGAGGAATTGTTTTTAAAAAAGTGACAGTGGAATCCATGTCTAACGTAGCTCCTACAATAGGAATAATCAGATTGTCTGATACCATTATTATTGCTGGAATATCTTCTCCTTGTTGTCGCCCTGGTGTGTCTATTATCAGAATATCATAAACCTTTTCTTTATCCTCAATTAAATCTTTAAACCTATATAGAGGAATATCGGAATCATCAGCCTTTTTCCAATCAAAGGGAATAATATCAAATCCATTAATATTTGTATCCTCATTTATCCTATGCCTATATATTGATAATTGGTAGTCGGCATCAATCACTCCGATTTTTAGCTTTGTCCGACGATGTAGAGCAACGCCTGTTAATATGGCAAGAGTGGTCTTCCCTACCCCACCCTTTTGGTTCATGAAACTTATAATTTTAGCAGTCATTGTTTTTTATATAATACAAATATTACCAATAATATCTGTATTATCAATAATATTTTAATAATTGGCAATATTTGTATTATAAATATTATATGTATTACTAATAATATTTATAATATTACTTGTAAATCAGTGTTTTATAATTAAA
>JANRMA010000108.1:0-3926 GCA_033762035.1 Rickettsiaceae bacterium | reverse complement strand
AAATTAAGCCCAACAAACGCAGAGCATGCAGATTATAGTTTTAATGGTCTAGTTCCTGTATTAGACGGAGGGGATTCAATTTATGGGTTAGAATCAACCATTTTAGATTGTACCGCAAAAGTTAGAATCTTAAGGCACGGTTTTATTACAGAAGATCTATTGAGTGATATTTTAGGATATAAATTAGAATATAATACAGAGTCAAGCAAGGCTCCCGGAGGCAGTGTAAAACATTATTCTCCTACAACTCTACTTAGAATAAATGCAGAATTTGCTACTGATTGCGACTTTGCAATTAATTTTGGATCAAGTAACTTACAATCTAGATATAGTTTAAATCTTAGCCCAAGAGGAAATTTACTAGAAGCTGCGAGTAATTTATTTAATATGCTTAATCAAGCAGATATAATAGCCCAGCGCGAAAAGCTTGAATCTATAGCGGTTGCCAAAATCCCAAATGTTAAAGTCGGAATTGCTATAAATGATAAGCTCAAGAGAGGCTCTAGCAATTCTAATAGGAGTATTTAACAAACCATACGCCTCACAAGTTAATGGTTTTGGGTTAATAATTTGAGTGAACTTAATGCGGATATTAGACCATTCGTAAGAATAAATTAGACAAATGAATTTTATTCTTACGAATTGTATAAAATGATTAATACTGGACTTTTTGAAAAAATATTTTATTATCCAAATTCGTTAATTTAATACTAGGTTTTCTTGTGTCTAAGATAAGTAATTACTTTTTGGGAGTATGTTGGTTTCTTCTAAGCCTCTTATCTAGCGTATTAAATGATACTATATCAAAATATTTTCACTTAAATATGCATCCTTCGGAGATTGCATTCCTAAGATTTTTCTTCAGCTTTATTACATTAGTCCCTTTTGTACTTATAGATAGAAAAAAATCTTTGCAAACTTCATTCTTTTATATACATTTGATTAGAGGCTCGATTTTGTTTCTAGGAATGTCCGGCTGGATTTATGGCCTTGGCTTATGCGGACTTGCAACTGCCACTTTAATGAGCTTTACCATTCCATTATTTACTTTAATACTGGCTTATTTTTTCCTTGAGGAGCAAATAATATGGCAAAGATGGGTTGCAACAATTATAGGCTTTATCGGTGTTGCGATTGCACTTGGGGCCGGAGGTGAAAAATTTGAGATTGGCGCATTATTGTTCGCCGCAACTTCCATCGGCTTTGCTATGCTTGATATTATCAATAAAAAATTTGTTAAGCAAGAAACTATGCTAAGTATGTTATTTTATTCGGCAATAGTTAGCACTATACTTTCTGCTATTCCCGCGCTTCCTTACTGGCGAACTCCGGATACAGGCGCAGTGATTGCATTTACTATTTTAGGGGCTAGTGCAAATTTAATTCTATTTTTTCTGTTACGAGCATTTAGATTATTAGATGCTTCTGCACTTGCGCCTTATAGATATCTTGAGTTATTCCTTTCGAGTTACGCTGGTTATTATATCTTTAACGAAATACCTGATACAAAAATCATATATGGAGCTTTGATTGTAATACCTTCTACTCTATTTATAATTTATTCTGAAAAAACAAAATATGAAAATTAAAAGAATTATTGTAACTGGAGCTTTGGCTAATATCTTTGAGTGGTATGATTATTCTCTATTTGGTAGCCTTGCTTATTTGATAGGCGAAAAATTTTTTGCAGCACAAGATTTGCGTAGCAACATATTAAATGCATTTATGATATTTGCGGTAGGCTATATAATGCGCCCCTTAGGCGGAGCTTTTTTTGGCATGCTTGGAGACAGACTAGGTCGTAAATTTTCTTTAGTTGCATCGGTTATGTTTATGTCTGTGCCAACTGCTCTGGTAGGTTTAATGCCTACATATAATCAAATAGGTATTTATTCTACTATTGCACTTGTTTTTATAAGGATGCTACAAGGTCTTTCTATGGGAGGATTACTTACAGGATCTATTGCATTTTTAGTAGAGCATTCACCCAAAAATCGTAAAGGTTTGATTGCCAGCATTACTGCTACAAGTATATGTGTCGGTATCTTACTAGGTAATTTTATATGTTTTTTAATTACATTGTTAATAGGAGAATCTGAATTTCACGCATGGGGATGGCGCGTGCCATTTTTGCTGGGCGGGCTAAATATATTTGTGGGTTTTTATATTATCTATAAAACAGAAGAAACGCCTGAATATAAAGTTTCTAAAGAAAATATTCCTGCCAATAGTATCTCGTATGTTTTTGCCAATCATTTAAGCGATATGTTAGTTTCTATATTTATTAATGCACCTGGTTCTGTAATGTTTTATTTTCAGGTAGTATTTGTGATAAATTTTCTCAAACTAGGTCGCATTCTTGAAGATGGCAGTATTTATGCTATGGAATCTATTTCGCTTGTAGCGATGGGTATATTTGCTCTTATAGCTGGCTATGCTTCAGATATTTTTGAGAGAAGAAAATTAATGCAAATATGCGCAATAATATCATTTATAGCTTCATTTCCTATTATATATGGGATAGAAAGCGGGAATATTATTATGATTTATACTTGCCAAATATTGCTTGCTATTTTAGTAGGTATTTATCTTGGAATAGAGCCAGCTCTACAGGCAGAATTTTACCCTGCTAAAATTAGATATACGGCATTATCTATATCTTACAATACTTCAACAAGTATTTTTGGAGGCGCAACCCCCCTAATTATATCATATTTATATGATGCTACTAATAGTTTGTATGTATTTTCTTTGTACCTTTTTGTACTAATATTGCCTAATGTAATTAGTTTAGGCTATTATAAACCCGTTCCAACAAACAAAAAATCTAAAATAGTAAAATGAATCAAGATACAGTATTAGTAACAGGAGGAGCTGGATTTATAGGTAGTAACTTTACTAGCGCGGCTCTAAAACTTGGATATAAAGTTATTATATTGGATAAATTAACGTATAGTGGTAATTTAGATAATCTCGCAGAAGAATCCAAGGACCCGAATTATCATTTTATAAAAGGAGATATATGCGATACTGAATTAGTAAATAAGATACTTACAGATTATAAGCCTTCTTATATAGTGCATTTTGCTGCAGAATCTCATGTGGATAATTCTATTTACGGACCTTTGCCATTTATAACTACTAATATTACGGGAAGTTTTAGTTTACTCGAATCTGCAAGAAACTACTGGAATTCAATAGGAAATGATAAAGATTTCAAATTTATACATATTTCAACTGATGAAGTTTACGGCTCTTTAAATCCAGAAGATATACCTTTTGACTTAAATACACCATATAATCCTAGCTCCCCATATTCAGCAAGTAAGGCAGCGTCAGATCATCTTGCAAAAAGCTGGCATAAAACATATAAATTACCTGTAATAATTTCAAATTGCACTAATAATTTTGGGCCAAAACAACATCAAGAAAAGCTTATCCCGAAAACAATTATATCTGCAATAAATGGTTGGGATATCGAAATATATGGCAATGGGCAAAATATTAGAGACTGGATTTATGTAGGGCATCACGTAGAGGGTATTTTGCAAATACTAAAACTAGGCACCCCAGGAAAGCAATATCTATTCGGAGGGGATCAGGAATTAAGTAATATAGATTTAGTCCTAAAAATATGCGACTTGATAAAAGAAAAAATAGGTAAAGATGCCGGCGGGCAAATAAAGTTTATTCAAGATAGGCCAGGTCACGACTTCAGATATGCAGTAAATTCTGCCAAAACAAGAAAAGAATTGAATTTAAATTATAAAGAAAATTTCCATAATCTTTTGCGCCTCACAATAGATTGGTATATTAGTAATACCAAATCGCAAGAATTTAATTAGAATAATGAATTTGAGGACGATGCTGCTGCGCCAGTAGCCATAAATACTTGCACAAGGAGCCAAAAACCCCCCCCCCCTCAA
>JANRMA010000107.1:0-2595 GCA_033762035.1 Rickettsiaceae bacterium | reverse complement strand
TATAATAGTGATAAAAGTTTCTTTTAATGACACATCAAGTCCCCTATAATATTCCATAAGACATAGTCCTTTTAAAGTTTAAGCTAAATTATTTTTGAGGAACTTTTCCTTACGGAAACTTTATCTTGCGTAAAAATAATGGAGTATGTCGATTCTTTGCGCAATCGCAATTATAGTATCTATTATCTTAACGGTGCGGACCTTTATCTGCCACTAAGGCTTTCCTTTTGATATAATCTCCTCCTACTTTTCGTATCTTCTGTGCAGCCTTGATCATTTGCGTTTCTATACTCTCTTTACGCTCTTTATTTTTTGACTCTATCCATGATATATCAGATTGTGTACTTTGTTCATTCCCACCAAGAAATGGATTACTCTGCCTGCTTATTTTATAATTTATTTCTCTGTCACCAAGGTTTTTGGCTTTAGATCTTTCTGCCTCAAGTCTCAAGAAAATACAAGGACCTGTATTTGATATTACCGAATTAATCATTACCCGAGTCACACTTTTTTTTAAATTATCCATTTCATACGAGGCTTTAGAGGTATCATTGTTGTTAATTATTTTCCCAGCACTTTCATTTATATCATGTCTGAGACCATGGATGGTCGGATTGTCGGTTTTTTCTATATAACTCTTCGTCCAGTGCCAGCCAAAGAGGTATGTATTAAAATCATCACTATCATTATTGCAGCATCTATTGAAATTCTCCTTAATTTTTTTGCATTCCTCTTTAGACGCGGCTTTTTCCTCTTCTGACATATTTTCGTCAGGTAGAGACAAAAGTTTCGGCAGTCCTTTTTTAGCTTCTTGTGGAGCTATTGTATAATTATAGATTATGTCATCTCTCAAAAAGTTTAAATCTCTGGCGGCTTCTTGCGTAATTTTGCCATTTTCTTGAACTGATGCTATAACTATATCGTTGCTTTTCTCATGGTAAGCTATAGGTGCTGAGATTTCATACCTACGACCTACATTCTTTGGAAATCTAAACAAAACATCAAAATCTGAATATGCGCCATATTTTTCTAATACTTCCTTTTTTACTCGAAGCATATCAGAGGCAGCAGCAGCGTTACCTCCAGTGCCCGCCTTCCAAGATGCTAGCTCATCTCTTATTAGGTCATTAAATATATTTTCCTGAGGGTCGTACCCTTTTTCTCCAGGATTTTTATTCCTAATAACATCATTTAGGTATAATGGTTGTATATTATGACGCTTGCAAAAGTCTATCATTTCTTTTTTTGCATTTTTTGATAGATCTCCATGAATAAAGGTAATTTTAACCTCAGGATTATAGAACCTGGCTATAATTAATCTGTTCTTATTTTCCTCATTTAAAAATTCTTCTGGATCCTTACTAAACCAAATCTTAAACATTTTAGTAGTATCTATGAAATAACTGGGGCTGTTAGACTCGAGACCATGACCTTGGACGTTTCCATTTTTTGCCCCGTTATTCCAGAATTTTATCATTTCCTTTATATTTACCATATCTACCTCCATATTACATCATTCTTGATAATAATACCATTAATGGCTACGTATATAAAGAATTAACAAAAATTACTTTAATAAATTAAAACAAAGATGCTTATTTATCACATTAATATACATTTCTATAAAATATTTAAATTATTCAAGAGATATCATTTTTTTTATATATAGATATATAACAACCTAATAAACTTACTATAGGCATTTTATAGCAAGAGATAGCCGCGGAAGTTTTTTTACCAATTTCGGCAAGCAAGTAGGCGTGTTCTTTAGCGTTATGGGAAATAGGATTAGCAACTAATTGAACCTCCGCAGCTCAGCATCTCTTTAGAGTATTCAGCGACCTCCAGTTTGACAAGTAACCCACCTGCTTCCAGACGGTTTGTAATTTATTTGGGCTTTTTCTTCCTCAGATAATCTCTCAATAGCATATCTTAGCATTGTTTTTGGCATCTTATCTGCGTGATTAGAAAGAAATAAAATTAGCCTTGACTTATCCTTTTTTCCCGCCTCTCTTAGCATCCATCCGGTAGCTTTATGAATCAGATCCTGGGGATCATTTAGCAATAATTCTGCTATCTTAAATGTCCAGTCTAACTCATGGCTACGAATAAAATGCCAGGTAGAAACGATGGCAATTCTGCGTTCCCATAAAACCTGAGATAAAGCAAGCTTTGTGAGGATAGATCGGTCTTTATCCCATAAAAAATGCCCCAAAATATGGTGAGCTGAGCTATCTACAAGATTCCAATTATTAATATGATTAAGATTATCCAGGTAAAAGTTACATAACTTTTCTTGATTTGTATAATTTGCTTTTTGGTATTGATCAACAAGCATGAGAAGCGCAAGAAGTCTTTCTTCATTATACTCAGACTGAAGTAATGCCTTTATGACTTCTAGATCTATATCTTTATTAAGTTTTGCAATTTTGCGCAAAGTCGGGACTGTAATTCCCATAAACCTATCGTGCTCTGCATAATCGCCCCTACCCGTCTTAAAGTAAATTGAGAGTTTTTCTGGGGTCGAATCAATAGAGCCTTCTAAAATTTTTCGTAAATACATCGTATCAAACATTGCTTTTCTCATGCTCTATA
>JANRMA010000106.1:0-18990 GCA_033762035.1 Rickettsiaceae bacterium | reverse complement strand
GAAGAGGAGTAGGGCTTGCAATGTGCAAACGTATATTAGAGGTTCACCAAGGCAGTATCACAGCTGATAGCAACGGAGAGCTTGGGGCAAGTTTTACGGTAAGTCTTCCGATATGAAGCCTTGTTTATAGTGATTAAGTTTGCTAATACTAGGACCATCTTAAAACCTCCAAAGTTTATAATTTGCATGGTAAGAAGTTACTGTAAGTTATTATAATTTTACGCCTATTGATGATGCAAGCACTTTTAGATTGAATTTTTTTATGAAATATAATATAAGAACTATTGCTTTTGTTATAAGCTTATTGTTGTCTTAAATCACGGTATATTTTTAGTGATCAAGAATATTATATTTTCAATCTTAAAGTTACTATCTTTGATGATAGTAATTTCTGGACTAATTCTGATTTACCTGGTTTTTTACTATACAAAAAATTTACCAAATTACGAACAGCTAGCAAAATATCATCCTTCTTTAGCAACTAGAATATATACTATAGATGGAAAGTTGATAGAACAATACGCAAGGGAAAACAGAGTTTTTGCGCCTTTAAAATCCTTGCCAAAATATCTTGTAAATGCCTTTATAGCTGCAGAAGATAAGCATTTTTATTCTCATCCAGGTATTGATTTATACGGTATAATTAGAGCTGCTATATCTAATGTTCTAAATATTTTGCAGCATAAAAGATTACAGGGAGCTTCTACAATTACTCAGCAAGTAGTTAAGAATCTGCTACTTTCTAACGAAAGATCTGTAGAGCGCAAGATTAAGGAGGCTGTTTTATCATACATGATAAGCAAAACTTTTTCTAAAGATCAGATTCTAGAATTATATTTAAATCAGGCATTTTTAGGAAAAGGCTCTTACGGAGTAGGAGCTGCTTCTCAAGTATATTTTAATAAATCTCCATCAGAATTAACAATAGCTGAAGCTGCATTTATAGCAGGCCTTCCTAAGGCCCCATCTAATTTTGATCCTACTCGTAATTATGCAAGATCTAAAGAAAGGCGTGATTATGTAATAAATAGAATGCTCGAAGATGGTTACATAACTAAAGATGAAGCAGATGGCGCACTTAACACTGCAATAGTTCTGAAAAAGAGATTTCAAGAAGATTTAGTAGGTGCAGGACATGCAGCTGAATTAGTAAGAAAAATAGTTTCTGATATCTTGGGGGAGGAGGAGTTTTACACCGGTGGGTATGTTGTTATTACTACTCTAGAAAGTAAGGCACAAATAGAATTAACCGAAGCTTTTACAGAAGGAATAAGAAACTATGATCAAAAAAGGGGCTTTAGAAAAGCTGTTGCAAAAATTTCTATAGATAAGTGGCAAGAAAATTTGGCATCCGTTAAAGATCAGGTAAATATGAAAGGATATGAACTTGCGGTGATTTTGAAGCTTACTGACAATGAAGCTACTATTGGACTTAAAAGTGGGCAAGAAGATATAATTCCTCTCAAAGAGGCTAAATGGGCAAGAAGCAGTCTTAAATCTTTAAAAAGCTTTTTGAATATAGGAGATGTAGTAGCAGTAGAAAAACTTGCACAAGGGTATTATGGTCTTAGGCAGATACCAATCGTAAATGGGGGCATGGTGCTTGCAGATCCTAGAACTGGATGCGTAAAGGCTCATGTTGGAGGATATGATTTTTCTGCAAATAAGTTTGATAGGGTAACGCAGGCTATAAGGCAGCCGGGTTCTACGATAAAGCCATTTGTATATCTTGCAGCATTAGAGAAGGGTATAGCTCCTAATACTATTTTTGACGATACGCCAGCTTCTTTTTCTCAAGGAAAAAATATGCCTATGTGGACTCCTAAAAATTATAAAGGGGATTTTTTGGGCCCTATTACCATGAGACAGGCTCTTGAAAAGTCTAGAAATCTAGTTACAGTAAGAGTTGCTACTAAAGTAGGAATAAAAAGTGTTTCTGAAATATTAGAGCGTTTTGGTATTAGTCCTTATCCTAAGCCTTATCTTTCTATGGTACTTGGCGCTGTAGATACTACGCTTTCTAAAATGGTAAATGCTTATTCGATGTTAGCTAATGGAGGATATCAAGTTATGCCCCATTATGTAGAGTTAATTCAAGATAGAAACGGTAAAATAATTTATAGAAGGGATGATGCTAAGTGCAATAATTGTGAAAATTATGACTCAAGCGACACAAGATTGCCAGAGGTTATAGTCACACCTCGTAAAAGAATAGTTGACGAGAGAGTCGCCTATCAAATGAACTCAATATTAAAGGGCGCCGCAGTAAGAGGTACTTCAGGCAGAATATCGAAATATAAGCTTCCTATAGCATCTAAAACAGGTACTACAAATGAAAGTTTTGATGCATGGACTATTGCATATACTAAGTCTATGATTGTAGGGGGATATGTAGGCTACGATCAACCCGCTACACTTGGCAAAAGCGAGTCTGGCGCAACTGTTATGCTACCAATTATTGATATTTATCTTGCTAAAGTAATAAACAAAATAGATAAATCTGATTTTGTAAAGCCGGCTGGTATAGAAATAGTTCGAGTGAACCCTAATACTGGGGCAATTTCAGATGAGCCAGGCTCAATAGAAGAAGCTATTGCTCCAGGTATTGAGGTTGCGACATTTGATACTATAGAGGCAGGAATGGATGATGAATTAGATAAGGATGTAATTATTTTAAATGAAGATGATACAAAAGAAGATGATATTATGTTTGAAGATACCGGAGAAGTTTATTAATTATGCCTAACCTCAAAGAAAAACTAATTAAATACAAAAAAGTTGGAGTGTTAGGGCTTGGGGTAACCGGAAGAGGCGTGTATAATTTCTTTAATTCTCATGGGATAGAGATTTTATGCTGGGATGAATCTATTAAAGCAAGACAAGATTTTCTGCTTATGGATAGAAAGGCCCAGATGATACATTTTGAACAATGGCAGGATTGTTCTCATATTATAATTAGCCCTGGGGTTGCTCTTTATAGCCCTGAAAAACATACTATAGTAGATTTTGCAGAGGAGCATAATATCGAAATTACTTCTGATATAGAGATTTTATATGAATTAATCAAATCTCACGCAAAAATTATTGGCGTAACAGGTACAAATGGTAAATCTACTACAACATCTCTTATTACTCATATTCTTAAATCTAGTAATATCAATGCTATTGAATGCGGCAATATAGGAGTCTGCGCTCTTTCTATTCCCCTAAATAGCAATGTTTATGTTATTGAATTATCCTCTTATCAACTAGAGTTAGTTAGAAATTTTAGAGCCAATGTTGCTATTTTTTTGAATTTAACTCCAGATCATTTAGAAAGGCACGGTAATATAGAAAATTATACTAAAGCTAAAATTAGAATATTTAATAATCAGCAAGAAGATGATTATGCTATTATAGGTGTAGATAATCCAATTACTGCGTGGGTTTTTGAAGAACAAAAATCTGAATCCGCTAGAACAATTGGTATAAGTTATAGTAGGGGAATCAGCCAGATAGATAATCTAATTTCTTTTGAAAAAGGCGTACTAGAGGATTGTGTTTGGGGCGATAATATTCTGATTGAAGATAATATATATTTACCAGGTAAACATAATAGAGAGAATATATGTGCAGCATATGCAGCTACAAGAGCTTATGGAGTTGAATTAAATGCTATTGTAGCTAGTATAGCAACTTTTAAAGGATTGCCGCATAGGATGGAATTAATAGGCACAATTTCTGGTATTTCTTTTTATAATGATAGTAAATCAACTAATGCAGATAGCGCAAGGCCTGCTTTAGAATCCTTGAAAAATACATATTGGCTTGTAGGGGGTTTGCCGAAAGCAGGTGGTATACATTCCTTAAGAGACTGTCTTTCAGATGTCAGGAAAATTTATATTTTTGGAGCTGCCGTCAAGGATTTTGCAAGAACCCTAGAGTCTATAGCAGATTACGAAATACATAAAGATTTAGATTCTGCCTTTAGAAGCGCATACAGAGATGCTACCCAATATTTAACTGATGAAACTAAGGCGATTTTGCTTTCTCCGGCTTGCGCTTCTTTTGATCAATATTCTAATTTTGAAGAACGTGGTAGGCATTTTGTAGAGTTATTTCACGAATACAAAAAACTAGAAAATTCGTAGTTTTAAAGATGTTAGATTAATATTTAGTATATTATTAAAAGATATGGAAACAAACTTATTCAAAATTTTATTATGGAAATGGTGGAGAGGAATAGACAGACAATTCCTTATTGCTATAGGGATTTTGATTTTTTTTAGCGTCTTGCTGGTAACTGCTGCTAGCGGATCTGTTGCAGCTAGAATTGGGGTTCATGAAGACTTTTTTTCCTCTAGGCACTTAGTTTACATGGTATTATGTGTTCTATGTATCGTTGGAGTTTCTAATTTGCCCAAAGAGTCTATACTTAAGCTTGGAGTTATTCTATTTGCCGTAAATATTATCTTGCTAATTTTAGTAAAGTTTTATGGATACGAAATTAAAGGTGCTAGAAGATGGATTAATTTAGCGGGATTTTCTGTGCAACCTTCCGAATTTATAAAGCCAGCCTTTGCAATTATTGTAGCTTATATATTTACTACCATGAAAAATCGTAACCTAGCATTTTTTATGACATTCTTAATTTTTGCACTTGTAGCTGGGCTAATTATTTTACAACCGGATCTTGGAATGGTTGTAACAATTATCGGCATATGGGGGGCGCAGACTTTTATTGCGGGTATGCCAATTATATGGATGGTCTGCGGGGGTTTAATTGTTTGTATAGGTATATTTATAGCTTATAATTTTCTGCCTCATGTAGCAGTTAGAATTAATAGTTTTTTAGATCCGGAATCATATGAAAATTACCAAGTATCTAAATCTTTGGCCGCTTTTCATACGGGCGGATTATTTGGCAAGGGACCTGGGGAAGGTGTTGTAAAAAGCCATATACCAGATTCTCATGCTGACTTTATTTTTGCAGTAGCTGGCGAAGAGTATGGAATAGTCATATGCATTTTTATTAGCCTTGTTTTTGCTTTTATAGTAATAAAAACTATTTTGTCCATAGCAAAAAAACATGATGAATTTAGCATTATAGTCTGTACTGGAATTATAGGTCAATTTGGCCTTCAATCGATAATTAATATGTGCGTTGCATTAAATTTATTACCTACAAAAGGTATGACACTTCCTTTTATAAGTTACGGTGGCTCTGCAACTATTGGTGCTGGCATAGGCGCGGGTATTTTATTAGCTTTATCAAAAAATGATGTTAACTTCATAAAATATGATGTATTAAATAAATGAATAACAAAAGTAATATTAGTAGCCACAATGATAAATCTATCTCTATTATAGTTGCAGGCGGAGGTACCGGGGGGCACTTAATGCCAGCTATAGCTTTGTGCGAAATATTAAAAGAAGAGGGTTATAATCCTATATTACTTACAGACCAAAGATGTAAAGGTTATTTACCGGCAAATCTAAAGTTTCCTGTAGAGATATCCTCTCTTAATAGACCAAGCCTGTCTGGTATATTTTACTGTATTTATGATTTAGCCTTGGGGGTAATAAGGAGTTTCCGGATTAGTTCAAAATATAAGGCCAAATTAGTGATTGCTTGCGGCGGATATACTTGCGCACCCTTATTAGTAGCATCTATTTTACGTATTACTCCTTTTATCCTTCAAGAACAAAATGCTATTATAGGTAAAGTAAATTATTATTTCGGATATTTCGCTAAGAAACTATTTATATCTTTTATTCACACCACTAATTTACCTTTTATTGCGAGCAAAAGAATAATATGGGCCCCTATGCCATTACTTGCCAAACATACAACAATTAAAGCAAAAAAAGAAAGTCAGGATGATAGATTTGTCATTTTAATTACTGGAGGAAGTCAAGGAGCTAATATTTTCGATGAATTAATAACTGAGAGTATTTTGCTTACCTCTCAAAATCTAAAATCAAAAACAATAAAAGTAATTCAGCAATCAGCTACAAAAGGAGAAGAAATAGCAAAAAAATATAAAGAAGCAGGGATAAAATGTATTACAGAAAAGTTTTTTCATAATATAGAAGAATATTACAATGAGGCAGATTTATTTATTGGCAGGGCTGGCGCAAGTACCGTAAACGAGATAATGCAATATCAAATTCCATCAATTCTAATACCATATCCATATGCTGCAAATAATCACCAGTATTATAATGCAAAAAACTTAGAAGAATTTAGCGCAGGCTGGGTAGTAATGCAAAAAGACATCACTAGTAAAAAATTATCATTATTGATCAGCGAGATAATAGATTCAAAAGAATTAAGGCGCAATGCCAGTATCAATCTATCTAATATTAGGATTGACTCTAAGGATATTATATTAAATTGCATCAAGAAAATTATCGACAAATCTAACTGATTTGATAACCTCTTCTGAAGTGATAAAGTATATAGGTTATATTTGCTATGCAGTGTTTACGTTTTGCAGTAATTTGTTTTTTAAGTTCTATGATACTTTCTTGTGGTGTTTTTTATCCGCAAGATCTAAAAAAATCTGCAAATGATAAATATTTTGATGCAAGAGGATTTGATCGCGCAAAAAGAAAGCCTCTTTACAATAAAAAATATATCTCTAAAGCTAAAACAAACATAATTAATAACAATTATGATTATGACGATGATGTTGATGAGGAAAACTTACCTCCATCTTATAAAAATATACAAAGGTACCGCCAGATGGTTCGCGCAAGACATGCTAGGGAATATAGGCAAAGAGCGCCAGAATATCTAGATGATGAATATTATTACGCAGAGCCAGTTGATGTACCTACGGCAAGAAAAAGATTTTCAGAAGTAAGTAAGTCTGAAGAAGATAAGCAAAATCTCGAAAGTGAGATAAAAGAGATAAAATCTTTACTAGAAGAAACCAGAGATCATTTTGCAAAAACTAAATGTTATAAGGCAAAACAATCGGATAATAACACACTTAGCCAGGATGATGTAACAGATTTTAAGAATGCCCTTAGCGAGTCTAGCGATAAAACTAGTAGCAGTAAACCCTACAAACCTAAAACTAATAAAGCCGTAAAGTCATCTAGTAAAAATAGCACTACCTCTAATGCAAGTAACAAAACTAAATCTTCTCAAGAAATCAGCAAAGCTAGTATTTCTTCTAAAGATTTGAGTTTAGAGCATATTGATTCCGACTAATAAATCTTTTGGTAGTTCATCTAGCTAAGATCTATATTTTCTAGATTACATACCCCATTCATATATTGATTTTCGATTACAAGCTCTATATTATCTAGGTATGGATCCATTAAATGCTCCCTCCATTCATTAATATCAATGTTTTCAGAATGCTCTTCTGGATATGATACTGTACCATTATCTAAATATACTAATTTGCCAAAATGAGTATATCCTAGCGGGCTGCATATATTTAGTTTAGGAGGGAGTCTTGGAATTAAATCATCTTCGTTTACTACTCTATAATATTCTACTTTTTGCATAAGGCGAGAAATTGCAGAATAAGAGGTTTCATATTCTTGCTGAGCGAATAAGAAATTTATAGAGCTAAATATAATTTTTTGTATCGAGTCTCCAAATGATTTTGGCTGTCCATAGGTGTATAGTTTAATATTTTCCGGATTAATTCCAAGATCCAGTAATCTTAAAGCGCATAAAAATGCCATCCCGCCGCCTAAAGAATGGCCAGTAACATAAAATTTTGCATCGAAGTAGCTAGGGTCGTTTAATATTTCTGTTTTTATACCAGCGTCGTTATTTGCATCAGACCAGTGAGTATCAAGAGCGTTCCAAAAGCCTTCATGCACTGAAATATTATTTTGCAAAATACTCATGTCTGTTAATTTTACTAAAAAATCATCTCTTAACCAATTGATCAAATTATTCGTACCTCTAAATGCTATTAAATAATTCCCCTTTGTGTCTTGAGAGCAAACAGACTTTAAAAAATTATGATCTCTTATAGTATTTACATTAAAACCCAGTGTTGAAAGGGTTTGTTGCATATCTGTATCTGTCATATATGTGGCCTGCGCTACTGCTCCAAACATATATATATTTATCAAAGAAGGGTTTTCTGGAGAAGAATTTTGTATAGCGCATAAATTTAAATTAATCTCATGTCTTGAGGTAGAAATTATTTTATTGCTATATTGTTTTATGGGTGTTACATTACGAGACATATATTTATTTTTTTTAGTTATTGATTTAAGTATTACATAAACTTTAATTAATAAAAATAAGTATAGTAATTAATTTAATTATTTTTTAAATAAACAAAAGTAATTGTTGCAAAAATATCTTATGCCATTCTAAAATGAAATTAGACGCATGGATTTGTAAAGACAGGCTCCTGAGTGAGTATATGTAATACTTTAGCAGTAAAAGCCAAATCTTGATAAATCCAGGATAAGTCGACTCTAGGATCATTTAAGAATGTGGGTTGTTATAATACTTAAGATATAACGCACATATAAATATGAGGATCTATATGAGAAGATTAAACAAAGAACAAAGAGGAGCTATTTTCCTATTGCAAGTAGGTACATTTTTAGAATATTTTGATTTGATGCTGTTTGTGCATATGGCAGTTGTTTTAAATGAGATATTTTTTCCAAAACTTGATCCTTTCACGAATTCTCTTTTATCAGCATTCACATTCTGCTCAACCTTTGTCCTAAAACCGGTAGGTGCATTATTTTTTGGATATATCGGAGATAAGGTTGGCCGTAAACATACAGTTATTCTCACAACTATGCTTATGGCTATATCTTGTATAATCATGGCTAATGTGCCAACTTATGCACAAATAGGTATAACAGCCTCTTGGGTTATTACTATTTGCAGAGCTTTACAAGGAATGTCTTCAATAGGAGAAACTATAGGAGCCGAACTATATACTGCTGAGTTGATAGATCCACCCCTAAGATATAAGGCAGTTGGATATATAGGCTTTGCTGGTGTTGTTGGGATGGTAGGATCTCTTTTGGTTGCACAGATTGTATTAATTCTTGAGATAAACTGGAGAGTTATTTTTTGGATAGGTGCGGTCATTGCTTTAATTGGATCTGCTGCAAGAGTAACATTACGCGAATCTCCTGAATTCAGCGATGCATCACGTAGGCTCCGCAATATGCTTGAAGAAGCTGAAGAAAATCCCAAGCTATTGCAGAATAATCCTGCCTATACAGAAAGCGTATCTGCTAAAACTTCTTTCGCTTATTTTTTGGTGTTCTGTGGTTGGCCATTTTGTTTTTACTTTTCTTATGTATATTGCAGTTCTATACTCAAAAGCCAATTTGGATATACAAGCACAGATCTAATTTATCATAATTTGTATGTCTCCATAATCAATATGGTGGGCTTATTCATCTTTATACAATTGACTGAGAAAATTCATCCTTTAGCTTTATTAAAAGCAAAGCTAGTAGTTTATATACCATTTCTTTGTCTTGTGCCATTCCTACTTTCAGAATCTCCATCAGAATGGATGGTATTTATTATTCAGATAGTTGGTGTGGTTTTTGGTCATTCTACAATACCCGCAAAAGCTATATTTTTAATGCATTTTCCGATTTTCAAAAGATTTCGATATTCTAGCTTTATTACCGCATTAGCGCATATTTCTCTTTATATTATCACTTCTTTTGGATTAGTCTATACAACCAATTTTTTTGGGATATATGGTATATTGCTTATCTCTCTACCAACTTCATTATGTTTTTTGATTGGAGTCTTGCATTTTGAAAAGCTTGAGAAACAAGCGGGTGAATATCAGTATTTCCTAAATAAGAGTAATCCTCAGTAGCTTTTTTATATAGTGGTAACTAGGCGCAGCCTCGCCTAGTTACTTTTGGCAACAAAGCTGGTGTAAAATGAGTTTTTCTAAGTCCCTATATTCTGTATGAATTGCTGTTATAATAAAATGGTTAAGGTATCATTTACTATCTTACCCACCCACTCTTGAGCCCAATATTCATAGTTCTCTGATAGAAGACGCATTAGGACTAAACGCCTAGATTTGAGAAAATTAAATTTATCTATTCTAGTTCATTTTTCGGTGCATTTACTAACGATTCTGGATAGAGAATCTTGATTAAAAGATAAGATTTGTCCTATATTACCGGCAATGCATTTATCACGTTTATGTATTTTATGATGCTTTGGGCCGAACTCACCATTAAATTCACCTAAATTGCCCACTAAACCCAAATTCCTTGCAAGAGCTACAAGATGATTATGCGAAACTATCGTACCCTTACTGGCCTCTGCAAGTTCATTATTTCTTAAATGTCTTACTATTATGTTTAATGTGGGTATATATGAGGCTATGATTTCTATATCTTTATATAATAATTGATTATCTGAATCATTCTCTAATTCGTCAATTCCTACCCATAAAAGTTTACCGATTTCTGTATTATTTGCCTTAAATGATCCTTCAACGCGTATATCATTATAATCTGGCTGATATATTATTGGAGCTTTCTCTAAAGCTCCTAAATCAATTATAAAATGCGAAACTTTAGTATGTAAGTTTGCTAAGTTGTCGAATCCGTAATTATCTGTTACATATAATTCCTTAATCATATGAGGCTTGATAACCCCATTATAACCTGTTTCTTCGTAAAATTCGCGTATCGCAGTATCAATAGAGTTGTAATCTCTTGTATATTTAATGCCGCAGTCCCGGAGATACGATTTGACTTCTTCAGGGTTAAAAGATGCAACGTATGGATCTTGTGCGATCTGTTGCTTGCCATATGCATCAATTGCTTTATCTATCATTGCAAAATTTTCTTTGCTGAGATATTCCGTCTTTGCTGGATACGAATCTAGATTCCCATTACCTTGCTTTTTGATTATAAGCTGTTCGTTAGATAACACATAAGCATCTTCAGCAGCATCTCTTGCTTCTTCTGCGATAAAATCATTTTCTTCGATTTTAGAACCCTCTACTCCAGCGCCTTTCGTATATCCGCCGATTTTATCGTATCTGTTTTTTAAACCTTTGCGAGGCTGATTACGCTCTGCGAGCTTTTGCATTAGCATTACTTTACGGGCATCTGCAGAAGAGTCAAAATAAGTTACAGTAACAGATACGCCGCTTCCCTGTTTGTCATAGGGATGCGCAATAATTGATCTTCTGCCTTCTGCTGTAATATTGTTATAAAATTCTTTCCCAAATTGAGTGCTACTTTGAGCTGCCATTACTACGGTTGCATCATTTAATTCAGAACTTGTACTAATTAAAGATTTAATTACCTCAAAACCAAATTTCTTATCAACCTTACTATGGTAAATAATCATAACAGGACTAATATAGCTATATAAAGCTACTATAGACCCGCCAAAAATAGAGCCTATTACAAGATTGAGTAAAACATTTCTAAGTTTCATAATTATCCATAGTTTCTATTAAGAGATTCGCGGGAAGCTTTACTAGGCCAAGATAAAGTGCTAGTCATTAAATCTGTATTACTACATGAATCAAAAAGTAATGGGTATAGACTCGATAAAGCTAAGTTTATATATAATTTTTTCAAATAAAATCTGTAATAATATTAGTAAGAATAAATTAAACAAATGAATTTTAGGCCTAAGCAAGGCATGCCTATATTAATTGGTAGCAACAATGTGAGATCCGCTAAATTCATTTGGATCATTTAAAAATGAAGATTGTTATAACACAACTTTTAAGAGTATACAATGCAGTATTTCTTCATTTAGCGAGAAATTGGCTAAAAACAGACGATTTAGTAATCAATCAGATATGTGCAAGTAGAAGATATGTAAAAAATTTAAATTACTCTCTAAAAGATTACTAGTTTACTTTAGAACATAACCAGTCTCAGAATTTTCACTAGGGTGCACTTCTTTGTGTATTTTAGCGCAGTATTTTATCTGCGAGAGCTGATCGTTACTCCATGGATCAGCCAATGGATCAGCCAAGATTGCATCAAAGTTAACATCGGGCCCATACGCAATCAATAAAGCAATTGCTTTAACTTCTTTTGGTAAGCTCTCTGGAGGTTTATCTATATTCTCTTTTGTTAATTCGCGAATCTCTATTATGAAGTTTGGTTCCTGATTAAATAATTCAACAAAACAGTTCAGGACGTCACCATCAGAAACATAAGCATCTTTCTCCAGTATAATGCGCATCATTTCAGTATGCCCCTTAGATGCAGCCTCCATAAGAGCAGTCCGTCTGTTATGATCTGAAGCATTTACCTCAGCGCCCTTTTCCAAAAGAAGCCGAGCCACTTCAGTGCGCCCCTGAGATACAGCTTCCATAAGAGCAGTCTTGCCATTACTATCTGCAGCATTTACATCAGCGCCGCTTTCTAAAAGAAGATTAATCATATCCAGAGCAGTATTGCCTTCATTTAACTTATTATAGCCTATGGGCTTAAAATGATTCCACATTGCAGCACGCTCTTTAGACGCAGCAGCCTCCATAAGAGCAGTCTTGCCATTACGAGCTGCAGCATTTACATCAGCGCCGCTTTCTAAAAGAAGCTTAGCCAATTCAGTGTGCCCCTCAGATACAGCCTTCATAAGAGCAGTCTTACCTTCATTATCTGCAGCATTTACCTCAGCGCCGCTTTTTAAAAGAAGCTCTGTTATTTCACTATGCCAATAAGATACAGCTTCCATAAGAGCAGTCTTACCTTCATTATCTGCATCATTTACCTCAGCGCCTCTTCCTAAAAGAAGCGCTGTAATTTCAGTATGCCCATGAGATGCAGCCTCTATAAGAGCGGTCCGTCCGTTATGATTTGAAGCATTTACCTCAGCGCCACTTTGTAAAAGAAGCTCTATCATTTTAGTATTATTGCGCGATACAGCATACATGAAAGCAGTATTGCCTTCATTATCCGCCGCATTTACCTCAGCGCCGCTTTGTAAAAGAAGGTTAATCATATCCAGAGCAGTATTGCCTTCATTTAACTTATGGCCTCTGTCCTTAAAATGATTCCACATTGCAGAACGCTCAGCAGCATTCATAAGAGCAGTCTTGCCATTATTATCCGCCGCATTTACATCAGAGCCGCTTTCTAAAAGAAGCGCTGCGATTTCAGTATGCCCCTTAGATACAGCTTCCATAAGAGCAGTCGTGCCATAACGATCTGCAGCATTGAAATTAGCGCCGCTGTTTAAAAGAAGCCGCGTGATTTCATTATACCCGTTATATGCAGCCTCTATAAGAGCAGTCTTGCCATAACGATCTGCAGCATTTACATCAGCGCCGCTTTTTAAAAGAAGCTCTGTCATTTCAGTATATCCCCTATATGCAGCACATATAAGAGCAGTCCTATTATAATGACATGCGAATATTGGGCTTACATCGAAAACACGCCCGCCGGTCGCTTCAATATATCCCTTATGTGCAGCCTTTATAAGAGTAATATCAAGGCCAGGATCTACAGCATTTACATTAGCGCCTTGTTCAATTAAAACAATAACTTTTGGTATGTTATTAGCCCCTATTGCTTCAAAGAAATCTCTATTTACACTCTCTTGTTGTTCTGGAGTTAAAACTGGATGCATTACTTCATCACTTTTTAGAGCCTCTTTTTTTACTTTTTGTGTATCAATCTTTGCGCTAGTTAGACAATTCTCATGATCTACTTCTTCATGGCAAGATTTTTTCAATAGCGGTTCAACTTTACTTAGATCATTATCCTCAGACTTAACATCTTTAGCAAATTCTATCTCATCGAGGGCTCTTTTTCCAAGATTATTATCTTTACCTTCTAGTGTGTTTAGGGGTTTCTTATTTGGTTCCAGTTCCATCGTAGTGGTTACATCATCATCAGGAAGGCTTTCTGGCAAAGGAGTCTGATTGCTACCTGGATCAACTTCTTCGGTATATTCGCTTGTGCCGCCTATTAAGTCCATAAAGCATTTATACTCATCTTCTCTAGTTATAAAATAATTGAATATTAGAAAGTATTATACGATATTTATTTAAAATGTCAAACGGTTAACTACAGCTGTTTTGGGTTGAGTTGAAGCTAAAAACTCTTCCTACAGAGATCATCTTCTTAGGCTGAGCAGAAAAACCAAGAAATAGTCAAAATGTATAATAATGCTCAAACTATCGATTCTTATCCCACTCTTCTATAAGATATTTGGATACTTTATCAACTGTTTTTTGGCAATTCCTATAAAAAACTTTATTATTCATTTGAAATGGACAGCTTGCAATTTTCACATACAAATGGTATATTCAATTGTTCAAAATATTTAGTGCAAAATATGGTAGATTTTGAAAAATAGATTTTAGATTTATTTTAATTTCTAGAAATTCTTGCCCCAATTGCAAAGTAAAAATTAAAACAAAGAAAAAAATGAATAATTTACTTATATTTCTAATGTGTATCTTTCTATCTTCTTTTGCGAATAAAGCTTTTGGTTACGAGTATCAAAAAAAACAATATGATTTACATGTTGTTCATATACTAAAATTAAATCCATCTGAATATCAAGCTCTTATTGTTAAAGCAAACGATGGAAAAAGAGGCCGTGAGACTGTTTCTTCTATAGCAAATAGATATAATGCATCAATAGCAATTAATGCTGGTTTTTTTGAGATAGGAGGCGATTTAGACGGAAAGCCGAGTGGAAGCCTTATCATTGAAGGAAAGCCATATGGAATTATGAATCACAAACAGTCTTTGGTTATAATTGAGAATAATATCATATCACTCGTAGAATCTAAGGCCGGTAAATATGTGAATAATAAAAATATATCACTTGTTTCTGGCTCTCAAATGTTATTAAAAAATGGAAAAATACCACAAGAGTTAATTAACGATAAAAATGATTTCTGCATAGGTAGACATGCTAGAACTGCTGTAGGTATAGATAAAAATAAACAGATTATAATAATTGTTGCTGAGCATTTATATAAAAAGGATATTACTTCTATGACATTAGGAGAGTTGCAGTCGTTTCTTAAAGATAAGGGAACTTTACTTGCTAGTAAATTTAATAAAAAAGATGTAGGAGATATAAGCTTAAGTCAATTTAAACAGATTTTAAAAGAAGAATTTGGTCCTAAGTCAAATGAAACTAAGGGCTTAACTCTAATAGAACTTGCTAAATTGATGTTAGATTTGGGATGTACAAAAGCAATAAATCTTGACGGAGGAGGTTCTTGTGCTTTGTGGATTAATGGATCTTTAGTAAATAATACCTTTGGAGATAAAGACGAAGCATCCGGAGAGAAGGTAGAAAGAAAAGTTTCAGATGCAATTATTTTTAAAAAAAATAATTAGCAATCCACATTTTCGTCGCTCAACATTATTAAGATTTGCGCCAGAAACCCGAGCCTGAGCTGCATAAACAATTATTAAGAAGCCTAATGTGCAAAAATATCTATATCATTCCACCCTTCAAGATCAAGGGCAGCTCTTGTGGGCAAGAATTTACAAATCTTCATTGCTAGCTCATATCTTTCCTCATCGCGAAGCATAATGGTCAGTTTGTTTCTTAGCTCATGAAGATATGCAACATCAAATGCGGCATATTGTCTCTGTTCTTTTGAAAGAGTATTTGCCCCCCAATAAGAAGATTGCTGAGCTTTGGATAATGTAATACCGAGAAGCTCTCTACACAACTCTTTTAGTCCATGATAATCTGTATAGGTTCTTACTAATCTAGAAGCTATTTTAGTGCAAAAAATATTTTCTATTTCTATGTTTAAAAATTTCTGAATAGCGGCAATATCAAATCTAGCATAATGGAAAATTTTTACTCTAGATCCATCCTGAAGCAGCCGTTTTAGGTTCGGGGCATCGTAATTCTTATTAAATTTAATAAGAAAAATTTCTTTAGTATTGAAAGATAATTGGAGCAAACAAAGCCTATCTCTTGCAAGATTTAGGCCCATTGTTTCTGTATCTATAGCAATATCTCCAGCTCTAATAAAATTTTCTGGAATATCCCCTTCTAATATAATTGTTTCTATATTTACCTCCTAAGTATAAATATACTATTCATTTCGTTCTTGTATAATAACTTCTTCGTTTTCTTTTGCTACACCCAAAACTTTTCTTGCTTCTTCTTCTAGCATGTCTTTGTCCAAAGAATCTGGCCTAAGTAACTTTACTTTATGCTCTAATTCTATTCTATCAGAGCGAATATGGTCCAAGTTTATTACAGTTTCTTCTATTTTGTTCTTTAATTTTTGCATAGAAATAATGCCCCTATTGCCGTAAATAGTATGATATACAAAATAGCATAATATCCCAATAAAAATCGAGGTTACAAATAATAATCGTAAATTAGTCATATTAAAACGATAATAAAATATAAAGCATAGGAGCAGAGAATAATAAGCTATCAAATCTATCTAGCAACCCGCCATGCCCAGGTATTATATCACCCGAATCTTTTAGATTATACTTACGTTTGTAATAAGATTCAAATAAATCTCCTATTTGTGCACTAATAGCAATAATTAATGTAAGTACAAATAAATTATAGCCTTTCATACAGGACTTAAGTATATTATCCATTTCACTTATAGTATAGGATGCAATAATACAGCATATAATACCCGAAGCGAGTCCAGACCAAGTTTTTGCAGGGCTGATACTAATTGCAAGTTTTTTTCCTCCTATCATTTTTCCTCCCAAAAATGCCATTGTATCATAAACTATTATAATAGTACCATACCATGATAATATAGATCTCGCATCTTGCATGAGAGATATTTTTATTAGCGCGATACAACTCAGCGCAGTAATTAAATATAAAAATAATCTATCTCGCAGAGAGTTTTTTGCAATTTGGTACCATTCTATCATTATACCAGAAAATACTCCTATCACTAATAGTCTAAATATCTGCATGGACAAAAAAATGACAAAAAAATATGCGCAGATCAAAAATATCCATGATATTGCCCTTGAAATAATATTTGCACCGAAAATCTTTAGTAAAAAAATCCTATCTTTTTCCAAAAGTTCTACTCCTTGAATTATATTCTACAATTGCTTCTTTTAAGTCCTGTTCGTTAAATTCCGGCCACATTTTCTTTGAAAAAAATAATTCTGCGTAAGCTGATTGCCATAATAAAAAATTACTAATTCTCATTTTATCTCCAGTTCTTATTAAAAGATCTACATCGGGTATACGATCGTATAAATTTGAAGCAAATATTTCCTCATCGAGATCTTGTTGCTTTATACCACTATCTATAATCTTCTTGCATGCATATACTATTTCTGATCTAGATCCATAACAAAGCATTATATTAACGCATATTTTATTATTATTTCCACAAATTTTTTCAGCATAGCTAAGATTTTCTATTGTAGATGTATCTAAATAAGATAAATCTCCAATAAACCTAAGCTTTACGCCGATTTCTAAGGTTTTATTTATTTCATTTGTTACATAATAGTTTATTAGTTTAATGATATTATCGACCTCATGCTTAGGTCTTTGTAAATTTTCTGATGAAAAAACATATAAAGAACAATGTTGTATATTCAATTTTATTGCGCTTTGAATGATTCTAAAAGCATTTCTGGCCCCTTCTTCGTGCCCTTCTTCTGTTGATAAATTATTACTCTTAGCCCATCTATTATTGCCGTCCATAATAATCGCTATATGTTTTAATGCCTTATTCATGTTTCTTAGCGTTCAATTCTACATTTGGATTATGTGTATACTTCTCTAGACTTATAACTATTTTTACTCCTCCAAGATTTTTACTATCTTCTATATGAATTTCTCCCTTATGACTTATAATTATTTCTTTAGCTATAGGCAGCCCAAGTCCGACACTACCCTCTTTTCCTACGGATCTTGCCTTATCAGATCTATAAAAAGCTCTGAATACCAAGGGTTTTTCTCTGTCTGAAATACCAGGCCCATTATCTTCAAGCGTTATAATTATTTTATTATCTTGTTCATAGCATTTTAGCTCAGCGTATTTAGTATATTTTTCGGCGTTAGAGACAATATTATCTAACACTCTTGCAAAAGAGAGAGTTCTGATTCTTGTATATAGTTTCTTCTTTTGTGGTATAAATTTTGTAATTTTAAATTTCGAACGTTTAAAAAAATCTTGTATAAATTCATTCATTTCGGTTGTAACAAATATTTCGGAAGATTCTCCTCTTGCGAAGTCTAGATAACTATCTATCATATGTTTCATGCTTCTAATATCGCCTTTAATGAGATTAATTTCTTTTGTTTCATCAATTAGTTCTAGCTGTAAGATTATTCTGGTAAGAGGAGTTCTAAGGTCGTGAGAGATATATGCAAGCATTTGCAGCCTTGTTTGTACTTGCCTTCTGAGCCTATCTTGCATTTTCATAAAAGCAATTCCCGCTCTTCTTATCTCCGTAGCACCGCTTGGTTTAAAAGTAATTTCTGGCATCTTATTAGAAGAGATATTAACACCAAATTCATTAGCAGCGTGAGCTAGCTCTTCAATAGATCTTATCTGGTTTTTTGCAAAAGCAAGTGCGATAAATAAAAATAGGCTTGAAATAGATATAATCCATAATATAAAAATTTCTGTAGCTATGTTAATAAGAGGTTTGCTTGGTATTGTAATTTTTATATAACCCCCTTGTTTTTCTGGTATTTTTTCTGCATATAAAGGACCTTCATTTATTATTTTTTTATCAAAGAAAATACTAATAGTAGCATTTTGATAGTTTTGCTTTAAAGCCCTGAATGAAGGGATAAGATTTGAAATTACTGAATGTAGGATTTGCAACTCAGATCTAGGTTTGAAATTAGATTCACTAGGTAAACCATCTACTTCTTCTATGGTAATTCTAAAAATTCTGGAAAATTTTACTAAATTCGTAAGGTCTTGTCTTTGATATTCAGAAAGAATAACTTGTATCTCATTACATACCATATTACTGGAATTTCTTGCCACGCTAAACCATAATTTTTCATAAAATATATAAATAGTTAACATTTGACATATTATA
>JANRMA010000105.1:0-1621 GCA_033762035.1 Rickettsiaceae bacterium | reverse complement strand
AATAATATTGCTAATAGTAATAATAAGACGATATGGATATATGATCAAAATGATCAAAGATGTCTTACTTTTCAAAACCCTTATTTTACCAAAAATAAACAAACTTGTATTTATAGAGATTCCCTGCATAAACCTGTATTTAAATACTTCAAGATGATTTTATCTGGATTATATATTCAGTCAGAGCCAAAAAAGGCTTTAGTTTTAGGGCTAGGCGGAGGAGGCATAGTGCATTCATTGAAATTCTTATTTCCAGATTTACATATAGATATAGTAGAACTCGACTCTGCAATAATTAAGATTAGTAAAGAATATTTTTATATACAAGAAAGTGATAAGCTAAAATTATACAACCAAAATGCTTTAGATTACGCAACATATGCAAATAGGCAAAAATTACAATATGATTTTATAATATCTGATACTTTTGATGAAAAATATATACCTAAGGAATTACTAACAGAAAATTATATATTAAAGTTAAAATCTCTTTTAACAGAGAAGGGTGTACTTGTTGTAAATACTTTCAGATCTTCTGTAACTTATAAAATGGAAACAGATTTAGTATTAAATTGCTTTGGCGAGTTTTACAATTTAGTAGACGCAAATCGTATTATTATTGCAAGTAAACAAAGGCCCCTACCTTCAATATCAGAAATTGAAAATAAAGCAAAAAAATGGCACAATATCTTTGAATCTATAGGTATAAACGATGATTTTTTACTCAAAAAGTTTCATCTTCTCTCTCAGTTTTAAATTTTAGGTAAGATGTTAAGGGGTCCCGAGAAATATCCGCACATCTAGACTACTTGATGATTTGAGTGTGTAGAAGCGGAGCGCTTAATAATACCATTCGTAAGAATAAATTAGGTAAATGAATTTTAGGACCAGCCGAGCGCATGCCTATATTAATGGTAGCACAGGCGAGATCCCCTGAATTCATTTGGCTCATTTAAAAATAAATATTAGAATAAGCTAGCTGTAACTTGCCCCCTCATATAACACTTAATTAGTACAGATAATATCCTTACCTGGTTACTGTAATATTAAAACTGCCAAATGGATTTAAGTATAACGCAGTGCAAGTTAATATCAACATAGGCACAGAAGAATCCTGATTAATACTACCTAAATTTCGTTGAGTGTATCATTTAAAAACCAGAAACTTTATAATTCATATATTTGAAGCGAATAAGCTGGAATGCGATTGACAAATACTTGACGATAGAATATATTAACATTCCCAAGTTTTTGGAGGCCTATGTACAAAAATATCGAATTAATCAGAAATAGCTCACTCAGGTATTTTTTTCTGCCCGTAAGATATAAGGAGTTTGGTAAATTTATACCAATGGCTCTATTGATGTTCACAATATTACTCAACCAAAATATAGTTAGAATCCTTAAAGATAGTATTACCGTTACTTTAGTAGGACCCGAAGTCATCAGCTTTACTAAGCTTTGGGTTGAAGCGCCTATGGCCTTAAGCTTTGTAATTCTATATACAAGAATGTGCAATTTAATGACTACAGAACTTGCTTTTAGATTAGTAGTATCATTTTTTCTTACATTTTTTTTCTTATTTGCATTTTTTATATTTCCAAATAGCGTATATTTCCAT
>JANRMA010000104.1:0-1644 GCA_033762035.1 Rickettsiaceae bacterium | reverse complement strand
GATTTTCTAGATTCCCATTCATAATTAAATAACATATGAAAATATCCGTAATCCCATTTAGTAGGGTTTTTAGTCCATGCACCTTCTATTCCGCTTGTAACCGTATTTCTTCCTATTCCTCGCTCTAGATGATTAACCCACCCAAATCCTTGATCTTCTATTGCTGCATTTTCTGGAGCAGGTCCTAGTAATTCTACTTTTCCATTACCATGACATTTTCCCAAAGTATGTCCTCCTGCTGTAAGGGCTACTGTTTCTTCGTCATTCATCCCCATTCTTGCAAATGTAGCACGAATGTGAAGTGCAGTTTTTGCGGGATCCGGCTTGCCGTTTACACCTTCAGGATTTACATAAATTAAACCCATTTGCACAGCAGCAAGTGGGTTATCAAGCGTTGCAGGATCTTCTACATTCTTATATCTCTTTTGGCTCAGCGCTAACCATTCTTCTTCATTGCCCCAATTTACTTCCTTTGGCGGGTGCCACACATCTTCTCTGCCGAAAGAAAAGCCATAAGTCTTAAGACCGGCTTTCTCATAAGCAATCGTGCCTGCAAAAACAATTAAATCCGCCCAGCTTAACTTATTTCCATATTTCTTTTTAATTGGCCATAATAATCTTCGTGCTTTATCTAGATTTGCATTATCTGGCCAAGAATTTAATGGGGTAAATCTAATATTTCCATTTTTGGCCCCTCCTCTACCGTCTGTTGTTCTATAAGATCCAGCAGAATGCCAGGAGAGTCTTATCATTAATCCACCGTAGTAACCCCAGTCTGCAGGCCACCATTCTTTATTATCTTCTAATAATGTTTTTAAATCTTTTTTTAGTCCTTCAAAGTCTAATTGAGCTACTTCTTTTCTATAGTTAAAATTTGCAGAGAGAGGGTTGGTTTTGCTGTCGTACTGATGCAAAATATCTAAATTTAAATCTCGATTCCATTTATTTAATTTATTATTATCGGATGAGCTAATGCTCCCATGTGCTATAGGGCAAGTTTTTTGCATAAAATACCTAATATATTGATTTTTGCTTAACTGAATTATATTATGAGATCATTATTATTTTTCCAAACTTTTTGCTTTAAGAATAATTTTTAAATTAACTAACTGTTATATTTTTGCGCAGTAATCAATAATAATGCTGTATTCTGATTTGCGATTAGAATATAATAGCAATAGCAAGAATTAAAACTGCCAAATGAATTTTAGGACGAGTGCGCTTAAGTATATATCAAGACTCTATCATCAGCCCAGATCCGCTAAATTCATTTGGATCATTTAAAAATGAAGATTGGTATAAGATTTAACAATCAAGACTTTATACTTGATTACCCAATTGCAAAAAAAAAATTACTATATTTTTTATATATTTTAAACATATATTTAATTTTAAATTAACTGATTCGGGTATAAGAATAAAATACATCAGAGTAGAATTTATCAGAATATTTGCTTTATGAAACTAGCAAATCTATTACCAAGAAAATTTAGAATGAAAAAATAAAGGTAGCAAAAAGACTTGTTTTGTACTTGATTAAATAAAGCTAAAAGCTTTATTTAAATGCTTAGTCTTTAAAGGAGGTAATCCAGCCGCAGGTTCCCCTACGGCTACCTTGTTACGACTTCACCCCAGTCGCTAATT
>JANRMA010000103.1:0-9849 GCA_033762035.1 Rickettsiaceae bacterium | reverse complement strand
TAATATTGAATATATTATAGCTTAGATAGATGCAGGCAAATACAATAATATTATGAAGGCGCTATAAAGACCCTATTGAGAAATAAAGATCTACGATATATGACTGAAATCATTAATAACAGCAAAATAACGCAATTATTAAAAGTATTAATTTTAGCGACGCTTATTTCTTCTGCTCAGTGTATTTATGCAGATACATCCGAGAATCCAAATCAAAAATATTATGATAAGTTTAAATTAGTTTTCGAAACACTCCAAAAAGACTATGTTACTGACCCCAACAAACAACAGCTTATAGATTATGCAATTGAAGGAATGCTGAGTTCGCTTGATCCTCATTCTTCATATTTCGCTGATGAGGAGTTGCAATCTTTTGTGTCCGCTACTAAAGGAGAGTTTGGTGGCATAGGAATAGAAATGGTATATGATAGTAATGCTATAAAAGTTATTACACCAATAGACGATTTGCCGTCATTCAAGGCGGGAATTCAGACGGGAGATTATATTATTAAAGTTAACGACGACCTAATAAGTAATATTGGCTTTAATAAGGCGGTACATGAGTTAAGAGGAGAGCCAGGCACTAAAGTCAAGATCACAGTTGTTAGAGAGGGAGAGTCTGGGCCATTAGAATTTGAATTAACCAGAGAAATTGTCAAAATTAACTCTGTCAAATCTAGTCTTGACAATGATATAGCATATATAAGAATAGTATCATTTACAGAAAGAGCAACAGAAGAGGTTCAAAAAGCCCTAAATAACCTTGCAACAGAAAGTAAAAATAATATTAAAGGCATTATTTTGGACGTTAGAAATAATCCAGGGGGATTACTAGCCCAAGCTATCAAAATTTGTGACTATTTTTTAGATAATGGCGGAATTATAGTTTCAACTAAGGGAAGGGACGCATCCAGCGAAATAATACATAGAGCCAAAATAGGCACTCATAAAGCTATAAAAGTACCAATGATTGTATTAATCAACGAAGGCTCGGCTTCTGCGTCTGAAATAGTAGCTGCCGCACTTCATGATAATCAAAGAGCATTATTACTTGGTACAAAAACATATGGCAAGGGCTCTGTTCAAACAATGTTTAACTTAGATGCTAGATCTGCGTGTAAATTTACTACTGCACTATATTATACACCTCAGGGTATTTCAATTCAAGCCGAAGGAGTGCATCCGGATATATTAATAGAGCCCGCTAAAGTTGAATATAGCAAAAAAAATGAATCTAAGTATCTACTCTCAGAATCTTCTTTTAAAAATCATATAAAACAACCAAATCCTAACAACGACCAAAAGAAGAAAAGCGACAAAGAGAATAATTCTACAAATCCACAAAATAAAAATCCTAAAGAAAAACTTAACGAAAATAGCAAAGCAATGCCAAGATCCGCTAAATATTTAGAAGATTTTCAGTATGCAAGAGCTTACGATTTACTTCAAGGTATGATTATTTCCGGGAGAGCAAAATGAATGAAAAGACTAAAGCTAAAGTTAAGCAATCTTTAATATATATATCTGTATTTCTAGCGATGTTATGGTTTGTAGTATTGCTATACGGAATTTTTGTAGAAAAAGAAGTAAGTAATAATATCGCTCTAAGGAACGGTGAAAAGGTTTTGATTGATATCACAAAGTCTATAGATGGCGTTGTAGTTAAAAATGCAAAGAATAGGGAAGAGTTTGAAGAAGATATACACAATATACTTTCAAAGCCAAAGAATCTTCAAAACTCCGAAGCTAATTTATTGCATGATAAAAAAAATGAACCTTTATCAAAAAATGCAGAAAATCACCCTAACGGGACTCGCGAGGATAATAATGACCCGGTTAAATCGCATGAAACTCAAAATAATACTAGCGCATCTCTAAATAAACCACAAGAAGCAGTAAATATTGAATCTGCCTCTAATGTTAATCATGACTCTGGTTTTGCAAAAATTGCGATATTTATTTCCAATCTTGGTGGCAATCAATCTATTTTAGAATCTGCGCTTGCTCTGCCCGGAGATTTTACATTTGGATTTTCTGGGCTTGGTAACAGCACTAATAATGCTTTTGAAACTCTTATTAAATCTGGCAAAAATGTACTAATATATCTACCTTTTGGATCTAAAGATTATCCCGTGGCTAATTTAGGTCCTTATGAAATTTTAGAATCTCAAGGTACAGATACAAATATACAAATAATTGACAAACTAATTGAACTATATCCAGGTATTAAGGGCGTATACGCAAATAGCAGAGAATCTTTTTCTGCAAAAAAGCAAAATATAGAACCAATTATAGACACAATCTCGCACAAGAATCTAACTATAGTACTTGCAAGACAAATAACTCCTTCTGATGAATATTTGGCCAATAAGCAAAATGTTATTTTTTGCGATCAAATAATAGACCAAGAGTCAACAACTAGCGGCATAAAAACAAGCCTTGCAGAATTAGTTGCAATAGCCAAAAAGAAAGGTTATGCAGTAGGTTATGCAAATACTTACCCTATAACATTAAAATTATTATCTGATTGGGTAAAAGATTTACCTAATTTAAAGATTAAAATTGTGCCACTTACCGAATTAAAAAATGAAAACAAAATACAACAGGAGTAACTCATTAGGCCACGAGCTACTTCCTTTTAGACCATGCGTAGGTATGATGATATTAAACCACGAGAATAAGGTATTCGTAGCGCAAAGAACCGATACTAAAGTGCAAGCTTGGCAAATGCCTCAGGGAGGCATAAATATAGGAGAAACTCCCAGTAAAGCTGCTTTCAGGGAAATGAAAGAGGAAATTGGTACAGATAATGCGAAAATACTAATCGAAAGCAATAATTGGTATAGTTACGATATACCTCCATTTATGATAAGTAAATTATGGAATGGTAATTACAGGGGACAAAAACAAAAATGGTTCTTGATACGCTTTCTTGGAGAGGATTCAGAGATTAATATTAAAACATCAACACCAGAATTTTCTGAATGGAGATGGGTAGAAATAGATTCTCTTGTTGATATTATTGTTCCGTTTAAGCGTAAATTATACAAAGCCGTAGTATCAGAATTTGCACCTTTTATAAAGAATTAAATTCAAAAACTCAAAAAGTATAAGTTGTATTACTTAACAAAACATTTTATAATGCCTGGTTATATAAACACAAATACTATAATATTTATGCCCCTCTCGCCTGAAATAGCAACTAAAATATACGATAAATCTAGCGCAAATCTAAATCTTTATTGGAAAGAGATTGGCCCAGAAGGCGCAAAGGCTTTAGTAGAAAGTTTGCAGCATAATAACTCTATTAAAAGTTTAAATCTGTCTGGCAATAATTTAGGCCCAGAGGGCGCAAAGTATTTAGAGGAAATTTTGAGTAAGAATAGAGCTATTGTTGATCTCAATCTTTCAGATAACTACCTAGGCCCAGAAAGTGCTATAGCTATCTCTAATGTTTTAGAGAAGAATGAAACTATTACAAGTTTAGACTTGTCTGGCAATAATTTAGGCCCAGAGGGCCTTATTGCTATAGCCAGTAAGCTAATTAGCAACAACTCTATTGTAATTCTAGACCTTAATAATAATGCCCCGCAAGAACAAAGTTTCGAAGCGCTATGTGCTATTGCTAATGCTCTGGAAAGTAATTATATAATTACAGATTTAGCAACTTGTATGTTTAAAAATTTAGGAGATAGAAATTTATTACAAAAGATACATACTATACTATCCCGTAATAAAATAATCTTTATAGATACATGCGCAAAATATAATACCAATAGGTCCTTAGAAACTCTGAGCTCTTTAGAATTTAATGCGTTAAAGTCAAATTATGCTTTCTTCAAAAATGATCCAAAAAAATTTGAGGCGGTCTATAAGCATTTAACTTCAGGTGCTACATTATTAATTCCGGCACTTAATAACTTCCATGAAGATATGCTAGATTCATCTTATAATAAGGGACTTCTGGAGGACGAGGACGATACAAAAGACTCGCTTGATAATATAGAAGCGCAAAATGAGGGCTTTGCAAGAGAGGGATTTGTATTCATTGAGCCAGAAGAATATGATGCATATCTACTTGGATGAAATATAAATAAGTCTATAGCATTCTCAAGAAAATTAACTTTACAAAACTAGACAAAAGCAGCTATTATTCAAACAATAACGTATGTCCTTTACAACAACAAACAGCGGCTGGACAATCAATCAGGATCTAGATTACCAATTCATAGAAATATTAAAGAGCCTACACTTTATAGACGAAATATGACATCTCATACTTATGACGAACTATCGGCAGATGAAATTTATACTAGAATAAGGTATACAAATCACACACTAATCAGACAAGGAATATACTTACAAGTTTAAAAATCAAGATACCGAGCAGATATAGAAGAGAAAGTCGTGTCTGAAAAAAATCAACCCCTTATAACATAAGACTTCCAAGACAGGGGGGGTCAAAGTCGAGAAAGTAGTGAACTCATCTCAATCTTGAAAACCTAGAGCGCCATATGAATCCGGCATTTGCGTATTTTTAGCTGTCAAAGTCGGGATTGTTCATGATCTCACCGTGCTAGAGGGGGTATGGATAAAGTCGGGTACTTTCTCTGACTCTAAAGTCCAACCTTAACTTTCAAAGATCCAGAGATGCTTCTATATTTATTTGAAAAGACTACGTTTGTTCCTATTACTGTCTCGATATTACCTTTGGTTATTGCAATAGACGGACTTAGGGTAATTTTATCTTTTGTTTGAGGTGAAACGGCTGACAAGAATGTAATATCAGTAGAGGTGATAGATTTTGATAAAGCACCTTCTTTTGAAGATATCATAGATGTAGCTTTTATTCCAAGGCTTGGCACAATCAGCAATATATCTTGCTGCATTTTTAAAGAAAATTGTTTTGATATATTTACTCCTACGGCAGAGTCTAATCTAGATGATGTTCTCTTTTGAGTATAGCTTGGAACATAAGAAGATATTGTCTCATACCCATTATCAGATGTGTTTGTTTGCTGGAGCGATAATTCTGGGGTAATGAATATACCACTCTTGTTATTGGTTTTATAATTTGTTCCTATTGCTATTTCTCCGGCTAGAGTCTGAGATTGATATTTTGATATTGCGGTATAATTTGTTGCATTTAGTATATCTATCTGTTTTTCTTTTTGCTTTATTGTAGAAAGTGCTATAGATACTGCGCCTCTAATATAAGTATTTTGGGTTATATCAAGTTTTCCATAAAGACTCATAGCAAAAATTGCGCTTGTGATTCTATCTCCACTTTTTGCTCCTTTAAGTTTTGTTTTTGCCTGACCAAATGCAGCAGCAGCTCCTACTAATAATTTTTCAGATTTAGTATCAATGCCAATTATTGTTCCATCTAGCTTTGAATAAAAAGGATTACCCGAAGATGTTGTTCCAGCTTTTAGATCAACCGTTATAGCCTGAATCCATATATCATTATATCTTTTTACTCTAGCTTTATTTGCAATAGCTTCATCTCTAGGAAGAAGTTCTTGTAGCTCATCCCCTGCTGATACAATCTCTTTAGTTCTTGTTTTAGCTTTAGCGTGAGCATCTGAGTTTTCTCTATCGATATTATTGTTAGTATTAGTGTTTATGTTGGTCTCGGTATTAGTGTTTATATTTCTGTTTATGTTTGTGTTTGTGTTTATGTTTGTGTTTATGTTTGTATTGGTGTTGATGTCTGTATTGGCGTTGATCCCTCTATTTGTATCGAGATTTGTATTTGTATTAATATTTGATGCACCTGCATAGCTTAAGCCAACATCTATTATTCTGGTTTTGATTGTATCAAATAAATTTTGGGTTGTTGCGCGTGTATTTGTATTTACTACACTGCTATTTGACTGGACTATTCTTTTTGTAGTATCTACTAAATCTTGAGTTTTATTATTTTCTGCCAGATAAGTTATATTATCAATAAATTGTCTTACGCCAGAACTTTGAGATGTGTAATTATTCAATAGATTTGTAAGTGAAGTAGTAATGCTAGTATTTTGAGTGCCTAAATTATTTGCTATCCCAGATATAGAAGATATAGTTGTTGCAATTTTTGCCTTAGGTAGTGGCTCTACTAACTGGGCGCTCAGATTTGTAGCAACTCTTAAGGTTTGAGATGACGTTAACACGGGAGCGATAATTCCAGATGCAAATATATATTTATTACTTGGATGACTTATATCTACAATTTTTAGTGATGAAGGATCTCCTTGTACTTTAGATAATATAGGGATATTATCGGATTTTTTAAGCTGATATGCGCTAGAATCTATTGTAAGAGTTAATTCAGCCCCCGAGAGATTGATTTTGTTACTTGGGTTTGTAAATGATATATTACCATATTGGGTGCTTGAGGTTAATTTTATAGCAAGATTAAGAGTTTTAGTGATAGTTAAGTCAGAATTTGCTATAGTAAGTGTTTTATCTTGCAGATTAATTGATACTGTATCCTCTAGAGTAACATTACCCATTATAGTTATATTATTTGCCAGTTTTATTGTAGGTCCTGCTTTGATTGTTGTATTTAGTGCGTAAATATTCCCTTTGATTTCATGGATAGTAGAACTAGTGCCGCCTAATATGAGATTCGTTAAGCTTTTGGTGTTTGTGCCAATTTGAGGAAGCGTTCCAGAAAATTCACTTGTGAATGTTCCGCCATTTTGAGATAAGCTTGTTATAGCACTTGCGCCAAGTATGGTATTTATTTGGGAAAGTGCAGCAGTGTCTATTTGGTCTGCGATATAGCCACCAGATCCAAGTTTAATAGTCGATGAACTTGTTGCAGTAAGGCTTTTACCTGATGCAATAAATATATAGCTATTATTACTAAGAGTGATTGAGCCTGAATCTACTATTGTATCTTCTCCTAAAATAAGGTTACTTTGGCTTTTGGTATTATTTAAGTGAAAATTTATAGATGAGTTTGCTGTAGATACTATAGTTGATACTGATAAAGTATCTGGGCTCAGATTTGTAGATTCAAGAGCATGAGCTGTAATAAATATACTGCCAGTATCACCGGTTAGATTCTTTATTACTCCTCCAGTTGAAGCTCCGTTTATTATAAGTGCATCATTTGCATTTATATGGATATTATCTACGGCAAATTTACTAGAATTAATAACAAATGAATTACCAAGACCAGATCCTATATTTAGAGTTTTGGTATAAAGATTATGGGAGTGGCTTGTATCATCTGATTTAGTAGATACTGTAACTGAATTTAGAGGATGAGCACTGGATCCTATATTACCATATATACCCTGCTCTAGATTTAGGTTACCAGTACTTGCTGCCGTTGTGCTAACTACTCCTATTATAGCAGATGCGTTTACGGTTGAATCATTGCCTGCAAAATCTATAGATGCATATATTCCAGCTGACCCATTACTTCCCGATGTTATGGTTCCATTATCTGTAAAGCTAATAGAGGAAGGCCCTGCGCTAACGCTATTGATATTGCCTCCAGTTTGCAATAAGCCTGAGCCTACTGAAATAGTAGATGCATTCAGCACGGAGTCTATATTTACAGCACCTGAGGCTGTTAAAGTAATAGAGTTTATGTAAGCTACTCCTCCTACATTAAGCGATGCTGCATCATCTACAGTAAGAGATTCTATAGCTGAATTATTTAATCCTAAAGTATTAATCGTAGTAGCGCTAGACCCTGTTACAATAACTGAACCTTTATAATCGTTTTGAGTAAGAGGAGAAGAGAATATGTCTCCATTTACATTAGATCCTTCTAGGTAAATTATCGCATTATCTTGATTATCAAAATCTATATTTCCAGTTATTGTACTATTCTTAATGTTTAAAGTAACATCTGATGCATTAAATTCAACATCAGAGCTAAGATTTAGGCTATTTAAATTAATAGTACCAGTTTTGAGTAGAGTGCTGTATAAATTATAATTTGCTCCTATAGACTTGTTAATATCTATCGTCTTGCTTGTTCCTGGGTTAATTACCAAAGTACCATGATTAGATGATTGGCCGTTTATTGTAGTATTTACTGTAGTATTATCGTGTAGAGTAAGAGTTGCTGCATTATTGATTGTAATAGCGCTATCAGCACCTATAGTACCTGCAAGGAAATCTATCCCTGTTGATATTATTCTAGATCCAGCACCACCTCCTTCTATGTCAGTAGCTCTAAGCGATGTATTGGTGAGTACTATTGAATTATTATCTAGCCATTTAATTTTATTAAGAGCGTAGCTATCTCCTATATTACCTATGATAGAAATAGAGCCTGTATTATTTGTAAGATCTATAATACCTATTCCAGAAGATAGGTTATCTAAATTACTATCATTTGTAGTATCTAGTATTTTTAATGTACTACTTTGCACAGTAAGAGTAGATGATGAGTTAGAGTCAAACCGCAATTCATAATGGGCCCCTCCGGAGGAAGAATTTATTGTATATCCTGATATTGGAGTATAAATAACGCTAGTAGCATTTTGGTTATTTAGTACCGAGCCCGTAAGAATACCCCCTTTAGACTGATCTATAACCACAGCAAATCCTGCGCAATCTATATCGCCGTAAAAGGTGTAAGTTCCTAATTCTATTCTACCATTAGCTGTAAAAGTAAGGAGCGTTGGATTGCTAGCGCCTGTAGTATTGCTTATATTACCTCCCATGCTAATCTTACCATTACCTATTGTTAATGATTTAGCCATAATATTATTAGTTGCATTTAATATTGCCTTTCCTTGTAAACTGACCGAATCTGAAATAATAGAGCCAGATATAGTAGCATTTGCCCCTGTTGCTAAAGTAAGTGTAGATATAGGCGCATTAGTAGATCCCAAAGAACCTGTAATAGTTGTATTACATCCTAAGTTAACTATACCACTCGGAGAAGCATTAGTACTGCCTGTGCTAATGAGACTACCGTCTATGGTAATCCCGCTTAGAGCTTCCAATAAACCATTATTTCCTGCAAAATCTATGGTACCATTGATAATAATATTTGCAGGATAAAGGGAGGATAATCCGGAAAGATACGTAATATCTGAGTAAATATTCTCGGATACATATATATTTCCTGCATCAATGTGAATATTAGATATTCTATTGATATTATTATTTCCAATCATCCCATTTAAAGTGACTATATTGCTAGACCCTGGGCTAATTACTAAAGTGCCATCACCAGAACTATTTCCTTTAATAGGCGCATTGACTGTGGTAGTACCCATTAAAGTAAGTGTTGTATTTGATGCAAGTATAATATTACTCCCGGCGATTTGAGAAGAAACATCAATAGAAGATGTGCCAGATATATTCCATATAGGAAGTGTCCCTGCATTATAAGAGCCCATATAAATAGCTGTAATAGCTACATTATCTAGGTTATAACTGTTAGAGCTAATGCCGTAATAATTACCAATTCTGTTACTATTAAAATTACCACTAACATTAGCATTATTCGCCCAAAAGACAAGGTCTCCGCTTGATGCATTATTTGTAGTAGAATTAATATTAATATTGCTACCGAATAAACTTAGAGGAGCGCTATTGCCAATATTAAGATTTACGGCATAACTGGCGCCAATATCTCCTTTTATAATATTAATACCACTTGAAGTAACTATAGTACCATTACTACTTGAAGTAGAATCTACTGATCCTGTTATAGTTCCTCCTGCAAGTGATATGGTCGCGGCGTTTCCTGCGAAGTCTACTGATCCTGTATGAGTATATGCTCCAAGATCAAGAGTGCCTCCTGCTGTAAAGCTTGTACTTCCTGTTACAGTACCTCCTGCAGTAAGAATGCCTGATCCTATAGAGATAGTAGTAGAAGTAAGG
>JANRMA010000102.1:0-1821 GCA_033762035.1 Rickettsiaceae bacterium | reverse complement strand
ATGAGTATTTTATGTTGGAATTATATGATTTTGAAAATAATCTAACTAACAATAGTAATAACTTACTAATTCAGAAGCCAAACGGCAATTAATAGAAGCCACGAACGAGTTAGTGCAGTACGCTGAGAATGTTTCAATTCTATTTTAGAAAGAATTATGAATATTCATTTTGAAAAAGCTGCTTTAAAACATATCGATATTATTTTTAGCTGGCTTCAGGAGAAACATATTCAAGAATTTTGGGATAATAGCCAGAATCATAAAGACGACATCTTAAATTTTATCTACGGAAAACCGCAAAAATATTTTGCCGGCACAACGAAGTATTGGGTTGGCTATGTTGATGATGAGCCGTACGCTTTTATTTTATCAGATATTTTAGAAAGAAACCAAACAGATCTTTTAGAAGTCCATCTGGCAAATATGTCGCAGACAGGGCATACCATATCACTCGATTTTGGTATAGGAAATAAGAAATATTTAGGATGTGGATTGGGTGCTCCAACCCTGTCTGCATTTGTCACTTTTTATAAAAATACCCCAGTTCGGGATAAGCGCGTAGTTTAGAGATAAATCAAAACCATAATTTATTGAAGGTTTATTTTTTTTGAAGCAATATGATATAAATGTGGATAGTATATGCACAAAGGCATTGATTGGTGATCTATGTCTCGTGTGTTCAAGGTTCATTTTATTTTTTAAATAATCAAATACAGTTTCAATTATATTTCGTTTGCGTAGTAAGATTTTTTCGTTTAAATCTATTAATTTATTTGGCATATTCTTTTTAATTCCATGCACCATTTTCAATCCTCTTTCATATAAATTAATGAATAGATTTTGCTTAATATAACCTTTGTCGGCGTATATAAAACCAGTTAAATCCCTTGTTAGATCAAGCACAGGAACTCTATCATCTACGTTTCCCTTAGTCATTTTTAGCGCTATAAATTCACCTTTTTCGTTGATCACTAAATGTAGTTTAAACCCATAAAAAAAGCCCATAGATGATTTGCCTTGCTTGGCAAGCCCGGCAAATGTTTTATTCCTATAGCGTCTTTTATTGTGGCAAATTTTGATTGCGGTAGTATCCATAAAATATGTGCCAGTTTCTTCGCCAAATAACATATGCAAAAGTATATTAAACGGTAAAAATAATCTAGACATTAGTTCTACAAAACGGTTATAACTTAAGGCATTCGGAAAATCGTTTTTGTGGATATATTCTATACAAGTTTTGTAAAAATATTTAAAGTTCTTTGCATGAGACGTATGATACATTACCATGATCGTCATAATCTCGCTCAAGCTCATACTACATAAGCGATTTTGCTGTTTATTGCTAGGTAATAATTGCTTTTTTTCGTAACCAGAGTAAATTTGGTAAAAATCATCTATAAAGCTGTACAATTCCGTGATATCTTTTTTCATGCCTGTGGTTTGCTATTTTTTGTTAAAAAAGAGCTTTATCACAGGCATCACCATCTTGCAACCCTTGTATCTACTATATATTTATGCAATCCTTATCCCGAACTGGGGTTAATGGGATCGTATCTATATCTGATGGGACTGGATGCCAAGAAAGTTCTGTACCAGCTCTTGTATCTCTTCCAATTATTGTTGTTATCTCTCCGTCTGACCCAAGTACAACCTCATATATAGAGGAAGATGATGTAGAGGAGGAAGAATATGACATGCTACCCGAAGAGGAAGATGAGGATGAAGCCGATGATGACGAAATCGAATATGACGACATACTACTGCTAGATGAGGATGATAATGAAGAATGCGAAGATGGTTCTTTATTACTAAAAATTGCTT
>JANRMA010000101.1:0-2917 GCA_033762035.1 Rickettsiaceae bacterium | reverse complement strand
ATTCTTGATCTTCGCCTATCTGAAGTGTAATTTTTTTTGCAAGTCGCTCGGCGCACAGAGCAATAGGTGTAAGTGGATTTTTTATTTCATGAGCCACTCTTCTTGCTACATCATTCCATGCAATAGATCTATGAGCTATCGCAAGGTCTTTTTGTTGTATATCTAATCTTTTGAGCATTTTGTTAAATGCTTCTGTTAGAATAACTAATTCATCTCTTTTGGAGTTATTATATTCTATATGAAGATTTAAATCTCCCACTCTTACTTTTTCTAAAGCTTCTACTAATTTTTTTACAGGACTCACTATCTTGCTTCCAAAATACCAACCTACAGTAATTGTTGCAATAATAATAACAGCAGAAATACCTATAAAAATCAATGCAAGATTAATTTGGAGCACCATTTTTCTGTTAATCAAATTCTTGTACTTAATTGCAGCGCCTGCGGTTTGATTGACATAATTTACAGTTTCTTCATCTATCAAATTACTTACCATTAAATAAGTTTCCCCGGGAAATGCTTTAAGTCTTACTATCATTTTCAGCTTTCCCGGATCATCATTAATTTCAGCTACCATATCTTTATTGAGTTTGTCGAATATTTCATATGAAATAGTCCATAAACTTAGTCCAAAATTCATAGAAGTAAGGCCCAATATTCTTTTTGAGTTGCGGTCAAAAATTATAGCATCAGTAATATTGCGCATTTCAGCATGAGCATTAAGCAGTTTATTCAAGGCCGTTTCATCTGGTATGTCTAGATATATCAAATTTAAATCTTCTGCAATTGATAATAAAGATTCTCTTAATTGAATTTTATTTTGTGATATGTAAATATTTGCAACCCTGGCAGATTGTGTTACAGCAGTTGAAACGTCTTTGTCGAACCAGGCCTCGATTCCAAAATTAAATATCATAATCGAAAAAGCCGAAACTAATATAGTAGGTACAGCCGCTATTAGGCTAAACATTAATATGATTCTTGCTCTCAATCTAAAATTTTCTTGCTTAATTTTAGCGGACTTAAACCATCTTAATACGACCAATATTATTAATGAAAGCAAAATAATTAAACTAATAAATAGTATATATATAAGCTCTGGGAGATGGGAATTTTCATGTAAGCAATACAAAATATACCAAAATAAAAAGATGGATAGCAAAGACAAAATACTTATACAAATATTGATCTTGCGCCCTAGAAACTTAAAGATTGTAAAGTCAATTTTTAGATGATTTTTCATTTAATAAATTGGCTTGTAATTTTTTTCTAAGAGTATTTCTATTGATACCTAGTATTTGAGACGCTTGCACTTGATTATTTCCGGTATATTTCAAAGTCTCTGATATTAATATAGACTCTACTTCGCTAATTATCTTATGATATAGGCCTTCAGGAGGAGAGGCGCCATCTAAAATACTAAAATATCTTTTTAATATTTGAGTAAAAACCTCATTCATAGATATAGATTTATAAGCGCTATCAGATTTTGTATGAATTTTACTTTTAATATTTTCAATCATTTTTGAATTTCGTTTTATCTATAACTATTAACACATAGAGGTTTATTCACAAATTAGTTTACTATTTTACCTCACTAAAATAGAATTATTGCACTTTATTAATTTGAGAAGCCTTAAGATTTAATTTATCATTTAAAAAATCATTACTATTACCTTCTAATGGTAATTTTTTTCTATATCCTTCTTCAACCTTTAAAAAATTTTGAGCTTGTTTGCTCAATTTTTTGTAAAGCTCTTTCTTTTTCTTTTGGATAGTCGCTAGCTCTTTTCTAAAATTAATAATTTCATTTCTTACATTATCAGGAACCTGGGCAAGATATTGCTTATAGTCATCTATAATATCTTGATAATTTGACTCCGCACTTTTTTTAGGAATTTTTGTTTTTGCAGGCGGTTGTGCGATTGAATTTTTGCCATTCGGGGAGACGCCTGTAGGAAGATTTTTACCCTTATGTAAATCTGAAGAATTACTACTTTCTATTTTATTTTGATTGTGCCCGTCTTGGGCTTTTGTTTCGGCGTGAATATGCACCGAAATCATCAAGAGGGCTATTAATGCAAAAATACTTTTCATCATAATTTTTTCCAGTTATGCTACAAAGAAAGTAACTTATAACGAAGCAGAATATAGTGCAAGCAAAATCATCAAGACTCTCCTGCGGCTCCAGCAAAAGTCTATGGCGAGTAACTTTTCGGACAAAATTTTCTTATATACCAATGCTAGATTTAATATTCGAGGAAATAGCAGAGATTATCTCTGTTAATGAAATAAAATCTGCTCATATTGACCATCTTCCTGATGATTTATGGGAATATAAGTGTTTTTTTGTAAATAAACCTGATGAGGAAGAAATAAGAAATATAACTCAGAATTTCGATATAAAATCTTTTGAAATAGCAAAAGAAGAAAATAAGGATTGGGTTATAGAAGTGCAAAATAATATGAAGCCTATAGAAGTTGGTCGTTTTTTTATTTTTCATAAAATAGATGAGATTAATAATTTTGCCAAAATATCTACTCATAATTCAAAATTATTACCTATCTACATAAATCCTGGCATGGCTTTTGGGACGGGAGATCATCCAACTACATATTTATGTCTAGAATTTATCTCAGAAAATCTTCTAGACCCTTCTATGATTATCGATATCGGATGTGGTACGGGTATATTAAGTTTTGCGGCAAAAAAAATATGGCAGGAGGCAAAAGTAATTGGTATTGATATTGACAAAATAGCAATAGATGCGGCAAATGAGAATAAGTTAGTAAACAACATGGATGTTAACTTTGATATTTCAATAGATGACAACCAATATGAAGGCGCAGTTGATTTAATTATATCTAATATTCTAGCCGGGCCAATTATTGATATGAGAAACAGATTCTGGAGCTT
>JANRMA010000100.1:0-4357 GCA_033762035.1 Rickettsiaceae bacterium | reverse complement strand
AATAATGCCAATTTTTATATTATCATTTATACAAAATTCTTTTAAGGATTTTTTAATATACTACTTAGCGATTTTCTTAATAACAAATTATGTTTATGCGATAATAATATTATTATTTGAACAAAGCAATAAGTCTCTCTCGTATTTTTTAGCTTTAGTAATATTTCCATTTTACTTTATAATGCATTCAATTGCTGCATATTATGCATTATACGAGTTATGCGTAGCGCCTTTTAGGTGGAACAAGACAGATCATAATATTTTGTAAAATATAATTTTTAGATTAGGAATGGTAGTAATAGCAATCTAAAGCAAAATTTTAATTGAGGTCTTAATAACATCATAAATTCCCTGTAAATTACCTACCATAGGACTATATGACAGTATTCCTATAAACCTCAAAACCAGATGCTTCCTTTTGGGTTTTCCCTTTATTTAGGTAATTTATCACTTTCGTTCTTAAATCATTACTGTATGGAGTTGTTGACATTTTTCCTTTTATACTATCGCATCATCTCAGTAAATACTATATGATTTAGTATATTTTTCGTCCGCCTGAAACTTATGTTTGAAGTTATATCAAATAGATTTAGGTATTTATAATTAAATAAAAACTTTCCTTAAGATTTTATGGTCACTAACCTATGTCGCAACAAACCACTTGCATTTAAGCATATTTATTTTACACTCTAAAAGGTTACTGCAAATGACAAGATATTAATATGGAAGACTCTTCTACTGATAAACTTCTAATGGAGTTGCGAAATTTACAGGAAGAACATGCTGACTTAAAATTTATACTTACTAATACTCATCAAAATCCCATTGATGAATTTACTATGCACAGAATCAAAAAAAGAAAGCTAATGATAAAAGACAGAATATCCCAATTAAAGTCCGTTTTATTTCCGGATATAATCGCTTAGGTAACTTATTGGCCCATTTAAATTTGCTAATTAAGGATAAATATAGAATATATCCTCAATAAAAGTAATTGTTCATTAAAATTTTAATATCCCAGTAATTATAGTGTTTTTGCTTGCAATCCATTATAGTTGGTCTAGTATTTACTTTAATGTAATCAAAATATACTTAAGTAGAACTGTGAGTAGCTTCATTAATTTTATAAAAAATGTAGAAAGAGATATAGATCTGGGGCTTGAAGAATTTAGTATTATGCAAATAAAGATCAAAAATTTCGAACAGATAGCAATAATACATAATATTAAAGAATTTAAGGCAATTGGCAGCTTGATACTCTCATCCCTATATAAAGCTTTAGAGAACCATGTTGTAAACATATACGAATATGATAAATATTACTATTCTATTCTTAAAGTAGTAGATCAAAGGGCTCTACATATTCTTGGAAAAAATATAAGAGATAATCTTAGCGAAAATATTAATCCAGAACTATTCTTTGATGTTAAAGTTTCTTGTATAGTGGTTTCTGATATCTGCTCTATATTTAATGCATTATCTATACTGGCTGTAGATGAAAGTTATTGCGAACAAAGGTCTTTTTTTCATTTTTTCGATGCTGAGCAAATTCTCCAAAGAACAAGAGAGGAATACTCATTACTTGGAGAAATAAAAAAAGCTATCGACGAAGAGACTGCTTGCTTTGCTTTTCAGCCAGTAATTTGTTGTAAAACTGGCAAGGTATCTTATCACGAATGCTTGCTTAGATTAAATGATAGCCATAATAAGTTAGTTTCTGCGGGTAGATATATAATGCTTGCTGAAAAATACGGATATATTACTTATGTTGATAAATACGTATTCGAAAAAGCCGTAAAAGAGCTGCAAGAGTTTAAAGATATTATTATTGCGGTTAATATATCTAGCATTGCAATTCAAGATAAAATGATTTCAGATTATATACTAAAGCTCATAAAAGACTCAAGGGTTGGTAGTAGAATGATTGTCGAAATTACAGAAACAGCCTTTAATGATAATTTCCATATAACTAAATATTTTGTTGATACTGCAAAATCTCTAGGGTGTCAAATTGCTTTAGATGATTTTGGCGTAGGATATACTTCCTTTAATTATGTTAGAAATTACGATATAGATATTATTAAGATAGATGGGTGTTTTATACGTGGATTAGATGAAAACTTAAAAAATAGAGCATTAGTTGAAGCTTTAATTAAGACCTCAGAAGAGCTTGGGTGCAAAACAGTCGCAGAATTTGTAGAGAGCAGTGCCATAGCAAGCCAATTAATAGATTTAAAAGTAGATTACATGCAAGGACATTTTTTCTCTCCTGCTATCAATCAAAGACCATGGAATAAAGAATATGGAAATAGTCTCAAGAATTACCTCGCTGAATCAAGCCTTAAATAACATATCCTCTATACAAATAGCCGGAGTTGTTACTGCAGTTAAAGGTATAGTAATAGAAGTAAAAGGGCTTGCAGATTATGTTACAATTGGCACAAAATGCTTGGTTAATAAAGCATCCATACAAACAGCTAATATTTTATCTGAAGTAGTAGCTTTAAAAGATGAATATGTAGTGTTACTACCTTACGGCAATACTGAAGGCATAGGCCTTGGTAGCAAAGTAATACTTACTAATGCAGAAAATGCTATATGGCCAGATGAGTCTTGGCGCGGTAGGGTGCTAAATGCTTTTGCGCAGCCAATAGATGAAAAAGGCCTACTTGCATACGGAGATAAGCCATATTTCCTTAATGCATCTCCTCTTAATCCGCAAAAAAGAAGAAGGCTTGGGCCTAAAATTGATTTAGGAGTAAAGGCATTAGATTGTTTTACAAGTTGTTGCCAAGGTCAAAGAATGGGTATATTTGCTGGAAGCGGCGTAGGTAAATCTGTATTAATTTCTATGCTTACTAAATATTCTAAAACAGATGTTAAAGTAATAGGCCTTATAGGGGAGCGGGGTAGAGAGGTGCAGGAATTTATTCAAGAATATTTAGGGGAAGAGGGATTAAAAAATGCTATTGTAATTGTTGCTACAAGTGATGAGCCGGCCTTAACCCGCAAGAGAGCAGCTTATCTTACTATAACTATAGCTGAATTTTTTAGGGACTGCGGATTTGAAGTTTTATGTATTATGGATTCTATCACGCGCCTTGCTATGGCTCAGAGAGATATAGGCCTTGCAGCAGGAGAATTGCCTGCAAATAAAGGTTATACTCCTTCAGTATTTAGCGAAATGCCCAAGCTTCTTGAAAGAGCTGGGCCTGGAATAGATAAAGGTGATATAACAGGATTTTTTACTGTACTTGTTGAAGGGGATGACCAAAATGATCCAATTAGTGACTGTATAAGAAGTATTATTGACGGACATATTATTCTAGAAAGAAGTATTTTTGAAAGAGGGAGATACCCTGCTGTAGATGCGCTCAAGTCTGTTTCAAGAGCCATGCCTAAATGTAATAGTAAAGCTGAAAATGCTATATTACATGAAGCTCGTAAAATTCTTGCGACCTATAATGATATGGCAGATATGATTAGGATAGGTGCTTATAAAATTGGCGCCGATCAAGATGTAGATAAAGCAATAAAATATTTTCCATTAATAGAAGAGTTTATGAGGCAAAATCCAGACGAGTACGAACCCATGTCTGGAAGCTTTAAAAAATTGGCAGAAATTTTAGAACTCCCATATGAAATCAATTAAATCTTTAATTAAATTAGCGCAAAAAACTCTAGATCAAAGCCTCACTCAGAAAAAAATAAAATTACTTGAGATAGAATCTATGATTAATGAGATTAAAGCTATAGAAAAAGATATACTCACTGAGTCGGCAAATTTTTTCGATACTCCGTATGCATCTTCCTTGGAACAATATACGATAAGGGCAAGAGCACGGCAGCGCGGATTAAATGGTAAAATAGAACAAATACAAAATGAACTTCAAATACTGGAAAAAGATATTTTAGAAAATTACGAAGAGTTAAAGAGATTTGAGGCTATAGAGCATAATATGCAAAAAAAGCAACTACTAGAGATGTTAAAAATAGAAAGAAGTCAGCATAATTCTATGGTACAACTCAAATATAGCCTTGATCCTAGTAATAATTAAGCTATTTTCAAGAACATTTAGTATACTTGTGTCAGGCTCATATTTACCGGCCCGAGAGCGTTCAACAAACCATACGCCTCGTAACTATGTCAAATTATTTTCAGGCGCCACTGTTATACATGAGACTCCCGACTTTGACAGTTCTTTTTGCGAGAATGTAGGCGTGATGCGGGTTTCAGCGGATTGCTGTTATTGATCTGGTGTACTGCAGATGTTTGATTTGGGGTCGTGTTTATGGTTTTTGTGATTTTGCTTATGGCGTTTCTTGTTGTTTGTAGTTTTTGATTTTGAGAAGCCAG
>JANRMA010000099.1:0-4887 GCA_033762035.1 Rickettsiaceae bacterium | reverse complement strand
GGAAAGACCATACTGGCCTTACCTCCAAGCAAAAAATATTAGCTCAAATAGCTATATCTATTCCTACATGTCTTGTAATATTTTTTATATCAGACCCAGATTATGCTGATATTCTTACATTGCCATTTGTAAAGAATACTTATATGCATCTTGGATATTTTTATATACCATGTGCTATATTTATTATTATAGGATCCTCTAATTCCGTAAATCTTACTGACGGCTTAGACGGCCTTGCGTCCGTACCTATTTGTACCGTAACCGCTTGTTTTGCTCTTATATCTTATTTGGCTGGTAGTAGTTTTTATGCAAATTACTTGCAGATTATTCATATACCACAAATAGCTGAATTATCTGTAGTTTGCGGGGCAATTATTGGGGCTACAATGGGATTTTTATGGTTTAATGCTCAGCCTGCAGAAGTTTTTATGGGAGACACCGGAAGCCTTTCCTTGGGAGGTGTTCTTGGAGTAATGAGTATTATCACCAAGCACGAAATAGTACTTGCTATTGCTGGGGGTTTATTTGTTATTGAAACAATTTCTGTAATAATACAAGTATATTATTTTAAATATACTGGCGGGAAAAGATTTTTTAGAATGGCGCCTATTCATCATCATTTCGAAAAAACAGGATGGAGCGAATCTAAAGTCGTTATAAGATTTTGGATTATTTCTACCCTATTTGCCATTATAGCATTAAGCTCTCTGAAGCTGAGATAATTTTCTTATGAATCCTGCAGTATAATTGATGAGCGACGAAATAATAAAGGAAGAATTAGCCTTAGCATATAAGATTTTGGCATATTTAGAGCTGGATGATCATACATATACTCATCTTTCATCCTTAAGTTCTGATAAAAGCTCTTATTATATATATCCATTTGGTTTGAAATTTTGTGAAGTAACATCTGACTCTCTAATTAGAGCTGATTTGAACGGCAATATCTTAGAAGGTTTAGAATATCATTATAATAAAACTGGATATATAATCCATTCTTCTATATATAAAGTAAGAAGCGATATTACATCTATTTTTCATATTCATACACCAGAGATAGTGGCTGTTTCGGCTACAAAAGAAGGTTTAATGCCTATAAGCCAGTGGGCTCTACATTTTTACGATCAATTATCATATTCAGACTATAATTCCTTGTCTCTGCAAAATGACGACGGGGCTACAATAGCAGGGGACTTAGGCAAAAATTATAATATCTTGCTACGAAATCATGGCTCTATAACTTGCGGCAGAACTATATATGAGGCATTATTTTATACATATCATTTACAACTTGCTTGTAAAACTCAAGTATTAGCCTTGTCCCAGAATAGAGAATTAGTTATGCCTTCTTTAGATATTTGCACTAAATCTGTTTCTGATTTACTATCTTTTGAGGCGAGTCTTGGAAAACGTGATTGGGATGCTTGGGCTCGTTTTTTAGACAAAAATCCCCGCCCTAATAAAAAATAATAGAGAGCTTAATCTAAAATATATCCCTGAATTTGCGCATCCCATAATTCTTTATATATTTTAGAGCTAGAGTATAAATAAGAATGATTTCCGTCAGCAACTATATTCCCTTTATCAAAAACCAAAATTCTATCCATATTCTTTAGGGTTGAAATTCTATGAGCTATGGTAATACAAGTTTTGTCCCTCATAAGCAACTTCAGACTTTCCTTCATATATTCTTCTGTTACGGGATCTTGGGCGCTAGTTGCTTCATCTAAAATTAATATTGGCGCATCTTTTAATATAGCTCTTGCAAGAATAACTCTTTGTTTCTGACCGCCAGATAATTTACAACCTTTCTCTCCAACTATTGTATTATATCCTTCGTGCATTTGTAATATATCTTCATGTATTCTCGCTTTCTTTGATGCTGCATATATTTCTTCATTCGAAGCATTTAAATTTCCGTACCGAATATTTTCTAATATAGTTCTATCAAATAAAGTAAGATCTTGAGGGATAATTGCGATATTTGAGCGCAAATCTTCTTGGGTGATTTTAGTAATATCTATATTATCAATTAAAATCTCTCCAGAATTTATATCATATAATCTGGTAATTAAATTAGTAAAACTAGTTTTACCGGAGCCAGAAGCGCCTACTATGCCTATTTTTTGTTTTGGCTTAATAACCACAGATAGTTTATTGAATAAAATACTATAGTCATCGTAGCTAAAACAAACATTTCTAAACTCAATACCTCCTTTTTGCATTGTAAACTTAACTATATTAGAAGCATCTTCTACTTCCGCAGACTCAAGCAAATCTAGAGTCTGATTAAATGTACCAACATCTTCAAACCAGTCGCCTATATCTTGTACAAAATCCCATAAATCTTCCATAATTGCGACAGATAAAGTTATTACCAAAGCAAAGTCCCCTAGTGTTATCTCGCCTCGAGATTTATATAACCCAAGGTAATATATCATAGCAAAAATCATAATAGAGCAAGATAGGCCCTGAAAATATCGTACTTTTAACATAAACCAGTTTAATGCTATATCAGTGCTTAACATTTTATTTAAATGCGTAGATAAATATTTATTTTCAGATTCGTACAAATTAAACATCCTTATTGAGTATATATTATTAATAGAGTCTATTATCTTTCCTGAAATGGTAGATCTAGTAGCAGCCCAAATAGAAGAAAGTCTTTGCGCGTGACTCATAAATAAGCCGCTAATACCATAAAATACAGAAAGCCAAATTACAAAAATTGAGGCAAAAACAGGTTTAACGCAAAATAGCGCATATAAAGCTATTCCTATAGTAAAGATTTTTCGTAGTATTTTTTCTATCAAATTAGATAAAATTGTCTCGCAAGTTCTTGAAGCGTCCATAATTTTATTGGATACAAATCCCGAAAGATTCTCTTTAAAAAATGAATGACCTCTTTTTTGTATATGACTAAAATATATATCTATAATATCAGATTTCATTGAGGGTAGGGATCTCATATATAAAAAATCGTAACTTCTCCATAAAAAATTACATACTTCCCACCATAAACCGTACATAAATGCCCAGAAGACTATTCCCCATAACATTGCATCTTCAGTTATATTAGCATTTTCCGTTACGTAATCTAAGATCTCTTTCACGAGTAAGCTATCTATAGATATAGTTCCTCCGAGAGCAGCTGTTATCAATATCATGGCAAAAAAATGCCATTTTTTTTTCATCACTACTTTGTGCAAAATTAAAAAAAATAATTGGCTCATATTGCAAAGGAAGTTTTTTTATAAAAGATTTTAGAAAGCACTTACACTACCATCATTTGATCTTTTTTTCAAAAGAATAATAATTTTTTGCTAGATCAAGATAGATAAAAAGTTTATAATTCAGGTTGTATTCAAATAGAGGTGCGAGTGTTTAAAAAAAATTATATTAATTGGAATGTTTCTGCTAAGGATGCGTGGCAAGAAATAAAGTCCTTTATTATCCTGATTTTTTTAGCGCTTTGTATAAGAGCATTAGTATTTGAGCCTTTTTACATACCAAGTGGCTCCATGAAGAATACCTTAATAGAAGGAGATTATGTTTTTGCAACTAAATATTCTTATGGCTATAGTAAATATTCATTTATAATTGAAACCAATTTATTTAATGGGAGATTTTTTGCCCAGAAACCCAGTAGGGGAGATGTTGTAATTTTGCGCGTACCGGGAGACATTCATCCTAGATTTATTAAAAGGCTAATTGGACTTCCCGGCGAAAAAATTGAGTTAAAAAATGGCGCAGTATATATAAACGATAAGCCTATTGAGCGCCAATCTAAAAGATCATACATGGATAATGGGATAGTTTTCGAAGAATATCAGGAAATTTTGGAAAATGGTGTAAAATATAATACAAGATATATTAAACAATTTCCAGCTGAAGGTAAAATAATACCAGAGCTTACATACGCAAATAATATAGGTCCGTTTTATGTACCAGATGGCCATTATTTCTTTTTAGGAGATAATAGAGATGAATCTGGTGATAGTAGATTTCAATTAGGCTTTGTGCCATTCGAGAATTTTATTGCAAAAGCACAGTTTGTATTTTTCTCCTTCGGAGAGTTGCTTGTTTTAGATAATTTTCTAAGTTTAGAGCAGATTAATCATATATATAAATGGGCTACATCTTTTGAGTATAAAAGATTTTTTGCTAGATGTTTATATACTTCATAGTATAAGTCTTAAATGATGGTAAATAAGAGATTGCGACTATTTATTACCTTGTAATTCTGCAAATATTCTAACAGTACCAGAGCTTAGTGCCGAAGATCTATTCCCAAACTTAGTTTTATCCAATAAATACTTTATTTTGGTATGATCTAAATTTTTATCCAGTACCTTTAGTTTTGATTTATTTTGTTTATGTTTGACTGAGGTAGTAATCGATTCTTCTATCTCAAACATTTTAATACCTTTAATTACATTATACATAATTAAGGATATCACAATAAATATTCTCATAAAACCCATTTTCCAATATAATACACAAAAATAATTAGTATGTAGTAAAAATGTTATATTTTTATACAATATTTATTAACAACTACCCCTCCTTACGTAGCAGGTTTAATGGTATGAGAGGGGCTATTTGTGATTATGTCACCCCCTTTTCAAAAGTGGGGTCCAGAAAAATGGTAAAACAAGATTCCCTCATGCGAGGGAATGACAGGAAGAGGATCAGGGAATGACAGCCCTCCCAGTTGTCATCCCCTTGTAAAAGGGGATCCAGAAAATGGTAAAACTAGATTCCCTCATGCGAGGGAATGACAGGAAGAGGATCAGGGAATGACAGCCCTCCCAGTTGTCATCCCCTTGTAAATGGGGATCCAGAAAATGGTAAAACAAGATTCCCTCATGCGAGGGAATGACAGCC
>JANRMA010000098.1:0-7199 GCA_033762035.1 Rickettsiaceae bacterium | reverse complement strand
AATGATAATAAGATTAAAATGTATGTTTGCGGACCTACTGTATATGACGATCCTCACATAGGCAATGGTAGGTCTTTAGTAGTATATGATTTATTATATAGACTATTAAAAGAAGTTTATCATAATTATGAAATAATATATATACGTAATATTACAGATATTGACGATAAAATTATAGATAGAGCAAGCAAGGAAAATATATCTACCTCAGAATTAACATCTAGAGTTATTGCAAGTTTTAATCAATCCTGCAAATACCTAAACTGCCTCGCCCCAACAATAGAGCCAAAAGCATCAGAGAATTTAGATGTTATGGAATTTATTATAGAAAAATTAATTGAAAATAAATGCGCATATATATCCGATCAACATGTTTATTTTTCTGTGGCGTCCTACAAAGAATATGGAAAACTCGCCAATAGAACATTAGATGAACTTCAAATAGGAGCAAGAATTAAGCTTTCTGCATCAAAAAAAGATCCAGAAGATTTTGTATTATGGAAGCCCGCAGAAATAAACGAAGTAGGATTTGAATCTAAATTCGGCAAAGGCAGGCCCGGGTGGCATATAGAATGTTCTGCTATGAGTTATAAATTTTTAGGCGAAAATTTTGATATTCACGGGGGAGGGGCCGATTTAATGTTTCCTCATCATAGCAATGAAATTGCTCAGAGTTGCTCAGCTTTTCCCGGCTCTTTTTATGCGCGCTTCTGGGTGCATAACGGATTTGTAACGCGCTCAGGCGAAAAAATGAGCAAGTCTTTGGGTAATTTTATAACCATCCTGGATTTTGCAAAACAAAATATAGATGGAGAGATATTGCGAATAGCTCTTTTGAGTTCTCATTACAGATCTCCCTTAGATTTCAGCGATAAATTATTAAATGATATAGAGAGTAATGTAACATATTTATATAGAACTCTTAGAAATTTTGAGGAAATAAAATTAGTAAAATTTCAGGACTTGCCCTCAGAATTTAGAGACCCACTTCTAGACGATTTAAATATTAGCCCATCAATTGCATATATGATGGAGCTCGCATCACGCCTAAACAAAGAACCAAGAAAAAAAGATGCAGAAATACTTTATTCTTGCGGCAGATTTCTTGGAATATTTAATCAAACTCCTACTATATGGCTACAAGGTAAGCATCACCGAGAAACAATAGAGCAATTAATTCAAGAAAGATTAAATGCTAAAAAAACAAAAGATTGGCAGCTTGCTGATAATCTTAGGCAAAGATTACTGGATATGGGGATAGTACTAGAGGATACAAAAGAGGGTAAAACTTTATGGTCAAAAAAATGATTCCATTTGCTATAAAAATTTAGTTGATTTTACTAGATAGATATATGTATATTACACGCTCATACTGACTAATGTTAAAAATGGCAAAGTATAAATTTCGCGCGATCAATCAAGAGCAATACTTTCAAGCTCTTTTTAGAAGGTTAATCTCACGATCAGAAGAATATTTTAGAGAATCTACTATAGATGAAATAAGATGCGTAATTACAAGCGGCTATATTACTGATAAACAATTATGCAGTCTTTTTGCGCATTTCGCAAAAATATCTCAAAAAATTAACAATAATATAGTTTCTAGATTTCGTTTAGAAAAGTTAGCTTATGAATTCCTCAACTGTACTGACCCTAAAATAGAATTTTTAGAAATAAGTGATCTTGTAAATATTATGTACGCATATTTGGATTTGAAAAGTTCTCCTGGTGCATTGCGTTTTGCTAAGTTAAAATCTTGTTTACATCAAAATATTCATAGCGCAAACCCCTCAGATTTATGTAATATTTTACGTTTTTTTTCTTGTATGAATATTGATCTAGATTACGAGTTTGAGTCTAAATTAAAGGGGCTATTATATGAACAACTTGATAATTGTCAGTATAGTATTTTGGCTAATAGTTTACGCTCATTTGGATTGCTTGGCCTTGATTTGGCGCCTGAATTTAAGCAAAAATATTTAGATAATATATATAATAAAATACATTTATCGCCTTATAAAGATTTGAGTAGTAGCTTGTGGGCAATAACAAAGTTAGATATCCATATAGGAAAAAATTTAGCACAAAAATTTCACGATGAGATATATAAAAAAATACAATTTTTTGCTCCCCGCCAATTATGCGGCCTTCTTTATTGTTTCGTGAAAATAGATATTGATGTAAGTGCAAATTTTGCTAAAAAATTACAAGCTCAATTTTTAAAAAATATAGATTTATTAAGCGGAAGAGAATTGATTGATATTATAACTTCTTGTGCGCAACTTAATATTTCATTAGAAGATAAATTCACAACTGCTTTACAGGCCTCCATATATAATAAAATAGATAGATTTACGCTTGAAAATTTTGCTGATATCATTTGGGCAATTGCTACAAAGCATTTACTCGATACCGAAAGTAATTTTTTGTCATTAAGTTTTTTAAAAGATTTTTCTAAGGAGTGTGAAAATGCTATAAATAATTGTTTCAAATGTGATATCACCGCAGAACAAGCAAGAAAACTTCTTGTTTCTGATTTTATATTTTCAAAAATCTCGGGCAATTATTTGTTTGATAGCGCAAAATGTCACATCATAGAGGCATCTCATGATCAAAAACCCACATGTAGTAATAGGTTAATCAATATTTTATTTGAGGCCTTAAAGCCTATTTATGGAGATAAAGTAATAAAAAGCTACTTGGTTAAAGAGTGCGTTACTACGGCTGATATTTTTTTCCCCGAAGAAAAATGTGTTATTCAAATAGCTATATCTGAAAATCTTAATTATAACGGACATATTTTTCGTACCAAATTAAATAATGCTATTTTCAAAGCGACTGGCTTAAAGGTTATAAAAATAAATGCCGAAGATCTAGAGCAAAATTCATTAGTTTGTCTTAGAGATATTGAGTCTCAACTCAAAAATCTAAGAGAAATAACGACAGAAGTAGAAGAAGCTATTTATTTACCTGATGATTCTGAAGATTTGGACTTATCTTTAGATTATTTTTCTGAGCCATTAGACTCAGTTAAAGGCGAGGAGGATATTTACCAAACTAGCCTAGCTGCTTCAAGTGAAAATGAGAATAATTATTTACCAGAGCCGCAGCAAACTTTAGACCCTACATCAAATATTTGTTTTACGCAATATACAAGCGCCTATTACTATATGCCCTATTATGTATCAAATTATGATCAATATATCAACTATGCAAATATTAATAGTTACCCTGACACTTCTACGCTGCTCAGTAATATACAATATTATAATGTATATTACCATAATCTATATCTTAATAACATGATTCCTTACAATGACTATGTTGATTACATGAATATTTATTGTACAAGTATTAATAATTATCTTGGGTATAATGCATGTAATTTATTGGCCTCAGAATCCTTTGATGGCAATGAAGCCCGTGATGCTCATGATATTTCGTAATCATAATTTTTATAAATGATCCAAATAAGTTTAGCGGATCTGGGCGTTGAGTTTTATGGCTACTAGTAGCGCACCTTCGTCCTAAAATTCATTAGTTTAATTTTATTCTTGCGAATGGTATTGAATATTTTTGGCTTTGTTAGTTTACTAAATGGCCTCAATGTCGCTAGAATCATCAATAGTACTATTACCTATAGTATCATTATCTAACTCTTCATAAAAAAAGAAATTATGAGTAAAATTTGATCTAAAAATATCGAGCCTGAGGGGGTGCCCATTACAATAGATGGATGTAGTATTACTTTCCGAAGAATTTGTTATATTTTTAGTATTCTTCATGGCATAAGACAAAAATTCATCATATATTTCTTCAAATTTTTTATTTAAAATATCGAGCTGGTCAGCCCCGTTGTCTAAGTTATCATAGAATTCACTTGAAGATAAATAGTCAAAAATATTTTCATTATCTATTTTATTATCTGGGCTAAGACATTCTGCTAAAGAGTCTAGATTTGCAAATTCTAAACTATATTTTACGACAGAAAACTCATTAAGCTGCTCTGTAGGATCTATGACAATAACATCATTTATATTTTCGGATGTATCTTTTGTTTCTAATATTCCTATATTTTTTAAAGTTGCTTGATGATAATAGTTTTTGGCCATTTCTAATTGGTCTAAGTTTTCATAACATATAGCTTTATTGAAATAATATGTAGATTCATCTGGCTCAAGCCTTATAGCTTCGCTAAAAGCATGTAAAGCCATCTGAAAATTTTGTAATTCCAATAACGCTACTCCTCTACCATTATACGCTTCATGCATGTTTTCGTTATAAATAAGTGCCGTTGAAAATTGAGTAAGTGCATTAGAATAATTGCCAAGTTTTAAGGATATAAGCCCTTCTTCTATAAATGCATTAGCAAGATCATTTTTCATGATTTCCAGATTATTGCACGGTATACGTTCCTTTATTAAATTTTTATATGAAGGAGCAGTGTCTTTAGATTTAAGGCGCAAAAATGCTAAATTAAAGAAAGAATCAGCATGCAAAATATGTATCGCAATTAACCCTGAAAGATATTTTATATTCATAATCTAATGTAGTAGTTTGTTATTTGAATGCATTTTCGAGTAATTATACTGCATATTAAATATCATATTCTTTGCAAAACTCCACATGTTTTTTGGGATTTAATTATTGGCTGCCTATCTATGAGGCAATAGATGAAATTTGTAAAATTGCATCATTTTGCAAGGCTTTACCTTTTTTTCAGACCTATAAGTAATATTACTTGATAAAAAAATTGAATAATACATAATTTTGATAATAATAATTTTATTCAAGCTTTAAATTTGGGGATGTAATTAATATGGCTGATATGTTAACTTATATTGCAGCATCTGGCATGGATGCAGCTATGAAAGAAATAAATAACAAAGCTAACGACCTCGCTAACGTAAATACGGGCGCTTATAAAAGTGTTAGCACTAAAACCCAAGATTCGTTTTATATTATTGAATCTAAAGCGGGAGATGCTTCTCAAGAGGGAGAAAAGCCTGTTAGTCTTTATCAGGGCACAGGAGTAAGAGCCGTTTCTGCTTACAGAGATTTTAGCCTTGGCGCCAGAAAACAAACAGGACTTAATTTAGATTTTTATATACAAGGCAGTGGCTATGTGGCAGTTACACTTCCAAATACTGATACTGCTTATTACAGGGCTACATCTCTACAGCGTAATAGCTCAGGCGTACTTGTAACAACTGAAGGATATCCTTTGGTAGATAATATAGTTATACCAGATACAGTTTCCACTCAAGATATATTAATTTCAGATCAAGGGGTTGTATCTTATAAAAATGCTACCTCCGGCGCTGCAGTGGTTCTTGGTCAAATTACTCTTAATAATTTTATTAACGAGCAAGGCCTTACTCCTTTGTCTAACGGTTATTACTTAGAAACAGCAGCATCGGGCTCTGCGGTGAGCGGCAACCCTGGAGATGTAAGTTTTGGGACACTAGACCAAGGGGCCTTAGAGCTTTCTAATGTCGAGATTTCTACGGTATTTGCAGATTTTATGACTGCTCAGCGTGCCTATGAGCTGAATGCAAAAGTTTTACGCTCTGCAGATGAAATGGCGAAAGAACTACAAAAATAATTTAATGTGCGTATTTATTATAGTTTTTTATTAATATTTATCTACGCATTTGCAACTTTTGATGCTTTTGGAGACTACTTTGAAGAAAGCGTAAAAGCTTTAATACTAGAGAAAGTTAGAGATTATAATGCTGTAGATCTGAGATTTGAATCACAAAGCAAATTAGATCTGATTAATTCTAAAAGAGAGAAAATAGAAAAAATAAGCCTAACATTTTTTTCTCCAGACACAAGAAGCTTTAAAGCTAACGCAGAGTTTGATGGGCAAATAATAGAAATATTTGGTAAGTATGATGTATTTTGCGACGTCTGGGTATCTACTAAATTTTTAAAACATGGCAAAATAGTTAACGCAAATGATATTAAACCTCTTAAGACTAAGAGGTTACAAAATATGCATGAAGTAGTAAAAGAGGTATCAGAAATTTATGGCAAAGAGGTAAAAAATAATATAACGCCAGGTCAAATTATCAAATTATCCGATTTGAAAAATCCTGCTGTTATAAAGGAAAATGATCCTATAACTTTATTGTACGAAACTCCTGGTATGACAATAAAAACCTTGGGTATAGCATTGTCGCCGGGGGCCATAGGAGATAAAATAAAAGCCAAAAATGAAAAGACTGGCATTTTAGTATTTGGAGAAGTTATGGACAAAAACATAATAAAAGTAGGAAGTAAAAATGATTAGATTTGCTATTAGTAAAAGCAAGTTTTGCGGTATAATACATATTATGATGGGACTAATTTTCAGTTCTATAATGATTTCTGGATGCACAGATTCGCTTGAGAAATTATCACGAGTTGGTAAAGCTCCGAATTTAGATCAACTTGATGTACCTCATACATATGGAGATGATGAAGATCCTGAAAAAGTAGCGCAAGTTCAGGAGATGAGAAAAAGTCTAACTAATTCCTTGTGGCAGCCCGGGGCTATATCCTTTTTTAGGGATAATAGAGCTTGGAAAATAGGAGATCTGGTAAGAGTTGTAATTAACATAAGTGATAGCGCTGCACTAAGTAATACCACGAATAACGCACGTACTGCGAGTGATTCTGTAGCTGCTCCAAAAGTATTTGGCAAAGAAAATGCTATCGCAAAAGCTTTGTCCCAGAGTGGAGATGCGACAGATTTACTATCTACAAGTTCTTCTAAGCTACATAAGGGCACTGGGGCCATTAGTAGAACCGAGGCGATTCAGACTGTTATAGCCGCTGTTGTAGTGCAGATTTTGTCTAATGGTAATTTAGTAATACAAGGCAAGCAAGAAATAAGAGTAAATCATGAGTTACGGGAAGTAAAAGTTTCCGGCATTATTAGACCTCGTGATATTAGCTCTACTAATTCTGTAACCTCAGATCAAATAGCAGAGGCGCGTATATCTTACGGCGGCAGAGGTGTGGTTAGTGATGTTCAGCAACCTAGAGTCGGCTCTCAGGTAGTAGATATTATAGCACCGTTTTAATAATGATATGAAGCAAATAGCTCTCTTAAGTTTGGATGCGAGGAAAAATAGAATAATTGCTCAAAATAAATAATTGATAAATGTTAGTATTTGGGCTATTGTGTACAATTCAGGAATTATATACGAAGG
>JANRMA010000097.1:0-5534 GCA_033762035.1 Rickettsiaceae bacterium | reverse complement strand
GGGAAGTAAAGCCGGCTCTAAATTACAAGATGCAATAAAGCTAGGAATACCAGTAATTTCTGAGAAAGAGTGGCTAGAAATGATAAAATCTTTATAATAAAATATTTTAATAATTTAAAGTTATAGAAAAATTTATAGATATAGTATATGATATGTCTTTTTTATTGATAATTTAGAAAATGCTACTTATTGCTTTGTGTCTTATTTTTATTTCCTTGTCTTTGGGCATCATCGGGCCATGCGTACTATGGAATAAGATGGAAAATGTTGGAGATGCACTTTCTCATTCTATGATGCTAGCTTTAGTAATAAATTTTTTACTTCCCCTAGATCTATTTGCTTCCTCTTTAGTTGTAGCTTTTTTATTTGCGATTTTTGTCGAATTAATTAGCAATGATATAAGATCTGCAAATAGCACTAAAATAATATCAGTAAGCTGCTTATTTATATCTCTTGCCATATTAGCTTCAGATTTTTTTGCTGGCAAAATTAGAATAAAAGAATTTATGTTAGGAGATATACTCGCAGTAACAACAAACGACTTATATATCTCTATAGGCATTTTAATCTCTATAGTCATATTTATATATATTTTTTTAGATCATATAGTTTTAACTGCTATTGCTGAAGAATGTGCGCTTAATGCCGGCGTTTCTACAAGACAAGTGAAATTCTTAAGCAAGTTATTCTTATTTTTATCTATTACAATAAGTGCCCATATAGCAGGAATATTGCTAATTAGCGCCCTAATTACTATACCGGCTTCTATTGCGAGATTTTTTTCTTATTCCCCAAGGCAAATGGTAATTTTAAGCGGTATTATCTCGCTCATCTTCTCCTTAATTAGTTTATGTATTTCCTTTAATTGGGATATAGCATATGCGCCTATGCTAGCCTTAAGCCTTGCTAGCACTTATTTAATTTTAGGATCAACTAAAAATGCCAATAATTATTAAAACCTGTTAGAGCCCATGGAAAGACTTGCCAAAATTATTAGTAGATCCGGATTTTGCTCTAGAAGAGAAGCAGAGAGAATTATTCAAGAAGGAAGAGTTACTAAAAATAAAGTACAAGTAACTGAAGTTGTCACTCTTGCATCAATAGAAGATGTAATAGAAATTGATGGAGTAATGTTATTTATACCAAAAACTAAGTTATGGAAATATTATAAGCCAAGGGGGATTATTACAACTCACAAAGACCCAGGAGGCCGCCCCACAATCTTCGAGAATATTAATATATCATCCCATATTATATCAATAGGTAGGCTAGATATTGAAAGTGAGGGCCTTTTATTACTCACTAATTCTGGTGAGCTTGCTAGGCAATATGAGTTACCTTCTAATAATTTTGCCCGTCAATATAAAGTGAAAGCTTATGGCAAATACAAGTCTAAGGATTTGGAATATTTAAGAAGCGGCATAGAAGTAGATGGAATAAAATATAAACCATGTGATATATCTCTTATTAAAACTAATAATTCTAACCATTGGTTTCATGTAACTCTTTACGAAGGTAAAAATCGTGAAATCAGAAAAATTTTTAACTCCATAAATATGATGGTTAGTAGACTTATAAGAACTGATTACGGCCCTTTTTCTATAGAGCAAATGAAACCTGGCGAAATAAAGGAAGTAAAAGGATTTATAGATTCCTAAAGCAAAAAGATTAGCCGCTAAAAGGTATAGTTATTTTATTATTGAGGTGGTACCCAACGGTGTTTGGGACCTTTAATCTTCGTTGCAAAATCTATTGGGGTTCTTTTAGCTAGGGTTGTTTTCGGCGGCGTATACGACGGAGTTTGGCCTACAGTAGATAGCTTTGCGCCAGATGCTTGTAATATTGTGTTCGCGCGACTAAGACGGGGGAGCGCTAGTTTTAATATCTCGATATTTTGGTTATTAGAAGAAGTCTCTAGTCGCTGGCTTTGTAGGTTTGCCTGGCCCGGCTTTATGTTAGTTGGTTCATTTGTCTGACTAATAGTCTTTTGGTCAGGTTTAGCTTTGTCTTGATTATGTCTTTTAGATATCTGGAGTAGCTCGTGCATCAAAAGTGCAAGTTCGATAATGTAAAGAACTTCAGTAACTACCACAGGCAAAATTGCATAATGTACAATAAAAGCGGATACTACCAGTAAAGATAAAATATATATATCCTCATTCGTAATATATTTATATTTAGTTTGATTGGGATCTAAGCTAGAGCTCTCATCGCTAACTTTAGATAGTGTATTAGTATTTTGAGCACCTATAGCATTTAAATCTTTATTTTCCGAAGACTCTAAAGGCTTTGAAAGATTTAAATGCACTAATATTTCCTCTAAACGTGTCTTCAGAGCCGCTAAATCAACCTCTAGGTCTTGAAAATTTGGAACTCCCGCTATGCTCAACTCTAGCTTAGTTTGCGCAGATTTGGGCCTAATTGCCCCCTGTAACTTTTCTGTATATTCAAGTATTTCTTTTTTACTCGCTGGATTTTGGGCGCTATCCGCTACTTTCTTCAATAAATCTACTTCCTGATTTACTATTTGCGCAAAAATATCATAATCTTTCCCGCTTAGAGTGCTTGCAACTTTTTTTATCTCCCCCGGGTCACCAAATATTAAGTTTAGGTCTATGACCTTTTTTTCTATTTTTTTGGCTCTAGCTTTTGGTTTTTTCGCTTTTGGATGTTTCCAACGACCTACCTTTACGGGCATAATATTAACACTAATGTGGTGATTATTATTATTTTAATATACTAGAAATTAATGTCTATATAAAAAGTTTAATATATCTTCAAAAAATGGACCATCGTGCTTTTGGGTACTCATTAAGACTAGATTTATATCCTTTACTAAATAGTTCTATCCCTGTCCAGGCTATCATCGCGGCATTATCGGTGCAGAGTTGTGGGGGCGGAGCTATTAGTTCATACCCTTTTTCATAAGCAAGTAATTTTAAATTACTAATTATATACTGGTTAGCTGCAACACCCCCTGATATAACTATTTGTTTCTTACTAGATTTGTGTTCGTATAATTTTACCGCTTGAGAAATTTTGTAAGATAAAATTTTCAGAATAGTATATTGAAAAGAGGCGCACATATCTCGTGTAAATTCTTCAGAAATCTGCTGCTGATTTTGAATAATGATTCTTGCTGCTGTTTTAAGTCCAGAAAAAGATAAATCTAGCTCACTAGGGGCACATAATGGCATAGGAAGGGGAAATTTATATGGATCACCTTTGCTAGCCATCTCTTCTACAAAAGGACCTCCGGGAAAAGGAAGCCCTAGCATTTTTGCTAATTTATCAAAAGCCTCTCCTGCTGCATCATCTCTAGTTTGCCCTATTAATTCATAATTTCCGAGATTATGAACTATAAGAAACTGGCAATGGCCACCTGATAGCAAAAGCATTAAGTATGGAAATTCTATATTATTAGTAAGCCTTGCTGTAAGAGTATGAGCCTCCAAATGATTTACTGCAACAAAGGGTTTGCCAGAACAAGAAGCAATTGCTTTGCCAAACATAGTGCCAACTATTAAGCCGCCTATTAGCCCTGGGCCTGTAGTTGCTGCTATACAGGATAGATCATTTAATTCTATATTTGCTTCTTTGAGCGCTAATTTTATAGCAGTTTCTAGGTAGTCTAAATGAGCCCTTGATGCGATTTCTGGCACAACTCCTTTATACAAAGCATGTTCTTTATGCTGAGATAAAATTATATTAGATAGAATTTCCTTTTTACTGGTAACTACAGAAGCTGCGCTATCATCACAACTAGATTCAATGCCAAGTACTATCATTATTCGGAAGTTAATTCTATTGACGGCATCTGCTGATGTAGAATATAAAGCACTTATTCAGTAATATTAAGTTTCTCAGAAGCATAAAGGGCATTAATCGAAGGCAACACTATTTCTATACATTTTTCATTAGAAATTTTCTTGATAATTTCTAGCGCAACTTCATTGATACGATTTATCGCATTAGATTGTACTTTCTCGAGTCTTAATTTTTCTTCCCTAATTTTTTGCTGCACCCTGGTAACTTTTTTATTAAATTCAGCTACTTTAGATTGAAATTCCTCTTCTGTAATATTATTCTTCATGTCTAATATTTGTTTCTCTGCTACGTTTAGTTCTGCCTCTTTTTGCTGCAAATCAGTTTGTAATTTGTGCGCCATTTCTTCTACTGTATTTTTTACATAAATCATGGAAGTTGAATTTTCTAATATTGACTGTATATTCACTAAGGCAATATTATATTTTGCGCATTCGGCAAAGCTATTGCAAGAGAGCAGCATTAAGATAGATATTTGAAAATACTTTAACATTCTACTTGAAAAAACAATTTATATACTGCAGATTCTATCAAAGAAAGTAGTAATAACAAGTAAATAGAGTAAATAGATTGATAATTTCAATCGCATCAGACCATGCAGGTTTTAGTCATAAAGCCTATATCAAAAACAAGTTAGAAAAAACGGGGTATGTAATTTTGGATCATGGGTGCAATAGTATTGAGACTTGCGACTACCCAGATTACGCTCAAAAACTCTGCTCCTCTATCTTAGAAAAACAATCAGACTGCGGTATCTTAATTTGCTCTACTGGCATAGGTATGTCTATTTGCGCTAATAGATTTTCTGGCATCAAGGCTGCTTTATGCTGTAACGAATTTATGGCAAGAAAAGCTAGAGAGCATAATAACGCAAATGTCTTGGTTCTTGGCTCTTCTTTATATACTAGGCGGAAAGCCTTGATTATGACCAATGTTTTTTTAGCCGCAGAATTTGAAGGCGGAAGACATTTATCTCGTCTTGCAAAAATTTCCTGAATATATTACTTACACCTATTTTGCATTTTTAAATAATATAAATGAGAACCAAGGGGAGCAAGGGGGGAGTATTATTATTTAAGATAATAACGAATTATATAGAAAATATTTAGTTGTATTAAAATAAAATTCTGCTATACTAAGTTATTTTTAGGTAATTCTCTTAAAACATGTGATCTAGGAGATGGTAAGTAGCTTGGGGGCGACAACTCCTACCTTGTCACACCCTCGAAAGAGGGTGTCCAGGAGATATTTATTCTGGATTCCCACCTTCGTGGGAATGACAATCAGAGGGAACGCGGGAATGACATATTTGCTCCCTTGTCATCCCCTTGAAAAAGGGGATCCAGGAAATGGTAAGACTAGATTCCCACCTTCGTGGGAATGACAATGAGAGGGAACGCGGGAATGACTCTCTGTGCCTTGTCATCCCCTTGTAAAAGGGGATCCACGAGATAGTAAGACTAGGGGAACGACAGAATTGCCCCCTTGTCATCCTCTTGTAAAAGGGGATCCAGGAGATATTTATTCTGGATTCCCACCTTCGTGGGAATGACAAAGAAGAGTGGGAATGACAGATTTCTCCCCTTGTCATCCCCTTGCAAAAGGGGATCCAGGAGATATTTCTGGATTCCCACCTTCGTGGGAATGACAAAGAAGCCCGGGAATGATAGTCCTTCCCCTGTCATCCCCTTGCAAAAGGGGATCCAGGA
>JANRMA010000096.1:0-4774 GCA_033762035.1 Rickettsiaceae bacterium | reverse complement strand
ACTTATAAAGGAGGCGCTATCTAAATTGGCATCTTTAAAACTAGCATTGCTGAAGTCTGTATTTGTAAATATAGCCCCCGCAAATCCTGATGAGTTAAAAATAGCTCCTTTGAAGCTTGCTCCATCAAATCTTAAATTGTTAAAATCCATATTAGAAAAATTATAATAACTGTAATTGCTTTTGGTATCTATTATTTTAATGTCTGTAATAGGATTTTTACCTTCTAAATTTTCAAAATTTTTATTACCTATAGCTACATTTTTTTCTGATTGAATATTAGTAAAGGTAGTATTACTGGCCGATGAATTTAAAATTTGACTATAATTGAACATGATTTTATCTAAAGACGAGTTATTTATAGATAAATTCAAGATTGAGGCTTGAAACATCATCATATTTGACATATGAATTTGATCAAAAAGAGCTCCGCTTATTGAAGTTTTGCTCAAATCTACATTCGAAAAATTGCAATTCTGACAATTCCAGCTGATAATTTCTGAACCTGATAATTCAAGGTCAGAAGCTGTTAGAGCTAAAACGCCAAATGATCTCATAGTAGATTTGTTCATCTTAGACCCAGTAATATTAATATTGGCAAATGTAACGCTATCAAGCATGATATTAGTAGCAATAGTGTCTTTTATGTTTATATAATTACCTTCTATTGTGTTCATGGATGCTGAGGATAAATCAGCTTTAGTGAAGTCCATATTCTTAAAATTTGATTTACTAAAATTAATGCCATTTAATAGACAATTATTTAAATTCACTAAGTTAAAGGTAGTATTATATATATAGGAACTAGTCATTTCGCAATCCTCAAAACTACTTTCATCAATAGAAGCGCCTAGCATAAGCATATTTGCTAGATTCGAATTATTTACATTAAGTTGAAATATAGTTGAATCTGAAAAATCTACGGATTCCATGAATAATTTATTAAATTTTACATCATTAATTTTGCAAGAGATTTTAGCGCCGTAAAAATTATCGCTCTCAAATTCGGCATTACTTATTTGCGCCTTAGAAAAATCTGAACTATTGTAAAAATTTGAAGATGATTTTAAATTAGATATTTGAGCTCTCTCAAAACTACTTTCAGCGAAATTACTATTTGCAAAACTACCAGATAATAAGGATGCCCCTGTAAATGCTGCGCCCTTAAATTTTGAGCCTTCTATCTTTATAGATGATAGCTGCGCTTCCTCAAAAGAAGATTTAACCGCATTTGAGTTTGTAAATTTTATCTCTAAAATTTTAGCATCGCTCCAATCGCTGCCAGAAAGATCTACATCGACAAACTCTAGCTTCTTTATTTCCGCTTTTTTAAAACTTGCGCCTTGAATATTTACACCATTCAAAATTAATGTCTCTATTTGCATCCTATCTAACTTGATTCCCTTTAAATTAGATCCAAACTTTTCTTTCAATAAAACTGGAAGTTTTTTTTGATTGCATTCAGTTATATAATCCCTAATTTTAGCGTTTGTATCTTCAGAAATGGCAGAGTTACTATCTGAGCAACATGTTAATATTATAGTTAAAAAAATGCTAATTATTTTTTTCATCAAATACGCTGAATATGGCTGTAAATACTAGTGTTTTTATAATATCCGTAGGGATAAAAATAATAAAACCATAGTATATGCATTTATCCAAGCTAATAAATTGCAAAAGATGACTTAGACCAAAAAAATAAATAATAGAGTGGCAAATAATCGATATCATTAAAATATTAGGCATAGTTTTTCTACGTGCGCAGAAATTTTCAAATATATAAGATGAAATTGATGCAGCAAATATAAAGCCTATTATATAACCTCCTGAAGGGCCTAAAATCCTAATTAAGCCAAACCCAAAAGAGCTAAATATTGGGGCGCCCAAAATACCAATAAGCACGTAGGAACAAAGGGTAATTAATGCTTCTTTCGGCGAATAAAGAAAAGATATCAACAATATAGCTAGTGTTTGGAAGGTAATAGGTACAGGGTAAAAAGGTATAGACATCTGTGCGCATGCGGCCAATAATAAAATACCTAAAAATATTTTTAGTATAAATATTTTGCTCGCAATTAGAGTTTGAATTTTAATGGAGTAGTTCATATATTATATTCTTTTATTTATTGTGATATGTATAATTCGGCGAGTATTTAGATTATTTAGCATTTATATCCGAGATAAGCAATAATTATCTGATTATTTACTCCGTAAGTTTAGTAGATAATAGATTTCTCTGATTCTCTATCAAGAAACTTTACTATCTAATTTTTTAGATAAATTAGCGATAGAAATTCCAAGAATATTTGAAGCCTGATTAATATCCCCAAGGCAATATTTGACTGTATTTATTATGAGGTCTCTTTCATTTACAGGGCTTTCAGAATCCGCGCCTTCTAGAAACGCAAAATCTTTAGGATAAATTATGTTTTCGTCGGAAAGTATTACTGCTCTATGAATATTATTCTCAAGCTCTCTTATATTACCCGGCCAGCTATAGTCTAGCAATAATGCGGCAGCAGATTTATCTAATTGTTTTTTTTCTAAATTATTTGCCTTAGCATATTTTTCTACAAAATAATTCGCTAAGTTAATTATATCATCCTTTCTATTTCGCAAAGGGGGAATTTCTAGGTTAATAACATTTAACCTAAAATATAAATCTTCCCGGAATCTTGACTCTTTTATTTCCGCTAGTAAATTTCTGTTGGATGTTGCAATAATTCGCAAATTTACTTTTACGGATCCAGTTCCGCCTAACCTATCTATTTCCTGCTCTTGAATTGCTCTAAGTAATTTTGCTTGCAATTTTACATCCATTTCTGAAATTTCATCAAGTAAAAGTGTACCGTTGCTAGATTCTTCGAATTTTCCTATTCTTCTTGCAAGAGCCCCAGTAAATGCACCTTTTTCATGGCCGAATAATTCAGATTCTATAAGATTTTCAGGTATTGCAGCGCAATTCACTCTAACATAATTTTGGCTTGCTCTAAGGCTATTTTGATGAATAAATCTTGCAAGCACTTCTTTACCGCAACCGGATTCTCCTGTAATAAGTATATGGGCGTCAGATTTTGCGATTTTTTTTGCCAATGTTAGAATGTGGTTCATTGACTCAGATTTAAAAATCAGGCTCTGATCAGGCTTAGAGATAGTTTCTAAAATGGCGGCAATAATTTCTTCGTCTGGAGGTAGGGGCAAAAATTCCTTAGCGCCTGCTTTAATGGAGGATACTGCCTCTTTAGGAGATGCATTGAGCCCATATGCTATGATATTAGCTGCAATTTTTTGCTCTTCTAAAAGGGCGGCTATATTTCCTATATCAAATGCTATATCTATAAGTAGCAAGTCTGGACTGTTGCCCTTTAAAATTATATCTATGCATTTTTCGGGGTTGTCCGCAAATAATACCCTAGCACCTTTAGATTTTGCTATTTCTATTGCTTTGGTGATTTCGCTATTCAAAAAACCAAGAACAACTAGTTGCATGTACTTCCCTTAATATCAACGTTAAATTTGAAAGATATTTGATCTTATCTAAACTTCTTATATTCCCTATTCGCCTTGAGCTAAGGAATATCCCCTATTATTATCAAAATTATATAAATTTTCAGTTTTAATGAAATCTATATTAGCTTTGGCAAACTCATTTAAAAGATCGGATATATCTGCATGTGTAGTTGCGCCATTATCTTTTGGCATATATCTTAAGCACCAATGATCTGATAAAAATAAGCTCGGCTCGTTTCTTGGCCATAACTTTAAACCTTTGGCCGCTATAGTTTTAAGCTCTAATTTTGAAGATATTTTAGAAACTATTTCAGCTATTTCATGAGCGCTATTTGCATTACTTTGAATAAAAACATCTACTCCAACTATAGTCTTAGTTTCCGATGTATCTATTGTGTATTTTCTTACAGAAAGATTTTCTTCTGATTTATCTGGATAATCTACAGCTTTTAGTTTAGAAGGCTTTTGGCCTAATCTAGATACAACTGCTGCTGAAAATTCCATAGTACCTACCTTTTGAGAAGATATAGACTCATTAAATATATCTACAGTATGCACACCATCTTCTATAGTTTTTTTCCATGCATTTTCTACTTTGGCAGCATAAGAGCCCAGTCCTAAGTGCACTAACATCATAATAGCAGCATTAATTAAACCAGAAGGATTTGCGATATTTTTCCCAGCTATATCAGGGGCAGAGCCATGCACAGCCTCAAACATAGCATATTCTTCTCCGATATTTGCAGATCCTGCAAGCCCTACTGAGCCAGAAATTTCTGAGGCAACGTCTGAGATTATATCTCCGTATAGATTAGATGTTACAATTACATCAAATAAACCTGGATTTGCCGCAAGTTTTGCTGTGCCAATATCAATAATATAGTAATTAGATTTGATATTAGGATATTCTGCGGCTATCTCAAGAAATACCTTGTGGAATATACCGTCAGAGAATTTCATAATATTATCTTTAGCAAAGCAAGAAACTGTTTTACGATTATTTTTTATGGCATATTCAAATGCATATCTTATTATTTTCTCGCTACCAACTCTACTAATTAACTTAATAGACTCATACATATTATGGGTTTGGCGATATTCAATCCCAGCATAAATATCTTCTTCATTTTCTCTGATAATCACTAAATTCTGCTCAGGAAATTTAGTCTCTAAAAAAGGGTGGTAAGAAACACTCGGTCTTACATTAGAATATAAGCCAAGAGCTTTACGCAAAGTAACATTAAGGCTTTTATATCCTCCTCCGAG
>JANRMA010000095.1:0-2789 GCA_033762035.1 Rickettsiaceae bacterium | reverse complement strand
CAAGACGCTGACTAAATGAGTCAATTTCAAATTTATTCTCATTAGGCTTTACAAGATTTTGTGGATTTAGGCCATCCCATATAGAACATTTAGGGTCGCATATTGTCTCATTATTAGCCGCAATACGAATAAGAAAAGAATCTATAGGTTTTGTATTATCTTCAAACATACTAAATATGCGCTCCCCAAGACCTTTCTTTTGTTTTGCCTTTATAAGTTTATGGTCGGCAAAAGTCTCTTTAAAACCTTGAAATTTATCAGCAAGAGGCGTTTTTGTATATTCTTCAGTAAATTCAGAGATTTTAGAGTTAAGATATGCATTATATAAATTCCTTTCCCCGTAAAAAGTTCTTTGGCGCCAAGAAAGGCTTTCTTTATATTTTTTATAGTCTTGATCGCTTATATTAAGTTCAACCCCTAGTGCTGAAAGTGCTAGCAATTTTGATGTTACTTCCTTTGTTTCTATGCCTTGGCTAACTTTATAGCCAGCAAGACCAATAGCTGCAGAGATTCCTAAATCTGCGCCCAATACCAAGCCACTTACTACAATGCCTGCAGCTCCTACTACATAGCCCGCAAAAGCCATACCCTTAATAGCTAGCGTACCTATCGCCTTAAAAACTCCAAGCTCAAACCCAGCAGAAATTACATGAGGTATGCTTGCTGCTGTTTCTATTGCTTCGCTAGCTATTACAGCAGGAGATTCTATCTCTCTTGCTACTCCTGATTGATTTGATAAATTCTTTTTTTTCATAAAATTTATATTTAAAACTTCTTTATAAATTATACTATAATATTGTATATTTTAAATAAATTATAGATATAATCTTGATTACTTCAGTTTTTTTGAGATGAAATAGCAACATATATACTAAATTAATTTAAATTAGCATTTTAGGTATGTTAGGATGAAAGGAAAATGTCAACAAGTCCATACAGCCTAGATTTAAGAAAGAAAGTAATAGAATACATAGAATCAGGAAAGAGTCAAAAATGTCAATAGTGAGGTGTTATGTTATAATTAAGCTTTAGAAAGCTTAAAGCAAAGACAATCAGATACTTAATAAATTTTCGCAAAAAAGTATTAAAGGCAAAAGCAAAAGAAGGGCTATCCTTTGAAAAGGTAGTAGCTAGATTTTGTGTATCTAAAGCTGCGGTAGTTAAATGGAGAAAGCACCTTAAAAGCCCTAACAAAAGAAATAAACCTTGGAAAAAATTAGACAAGCAGGCATTAAAAAAAATATATTAGAATTTCCTTATATTTATTGCTCCGAAAGGGCAAAAAGGCTTGGGTTCAGTGCATCTGGGAGCAGATATGCTAAAAAACGTATTGGTGTTACATATTTAATTTCACTAATGATAGTACGAATAGACTCCGGGATCAAAAAAACACGTAGCACACGTAGCAGCTGAAATATTTTATTATGGTTGTTTTTAATACCAATCTTCTAGAATTAAACCCTCCAAATGAATTTTAAGGTGAGTAGGCTTAAGTATATATAGATATTTGCGCGGGATTCAGATCTTCTGCGTCTCATTTGGATCATTTAAAAAAGAAGATTGTTATAAGTCTCATGACTATATATTGACAAAGGCTAGCGATACCACTACTGAGAAAGGTTAGGAATAATATTTCTCTTTTTTTAGATCAAGTAGCGAGGGATTCAACCTAATCAGGAGAAATGTAGTAAACATACCTATATAATACCAATCTTCATTTTTAATGATCCAAAATGAATTTAGCGAATCTCGCCTTGTTGCTACCAATTAATATATGCATGCGTTGGGCTTTGACCTAAAATTCATTTGTCTAATTTATTCTTACGAATGGTATAACTTTCTTTGTCTTTTACTCTGGGATTTGCGACTTGTGCTCTCACTATTCGCTGCTCTAACAACGTACGAAAGACTCGCATAATTTCAAAATGATAATTAGTGCTAGTTACCTATTGACTAGCTAATTAACTGGTAAATAGGATCCATTTTTTCATTTTAGAAATCGGTCTAGATTCTATTATTCTTACAATGTCACCTTCTTTTGCCGCAGATGCTTCATCATGAGCTAAATATTTTTTACTCACTTTTACGGTTTTTTTATACTTTGGGTGATTAAATCTTCTTTCTACAACTACTGTAATAGTTTTTTCTGATTTAGCGCTTACAACGGTCCCAGTTAGTACTCTTCTTGGCATATTAGACTCTTTTTCTTTTGTTTAATTCAGTATAAGCTCTTGCTATATTTTTTTTAGCCTTGATAAATAAACTTGTATTTGTTAATTCACCTAGTTTAAGCTTAAATCTTAACGACATTAATTGTTTTTTGTCGTTTGCTATCAGGTCTATTAGTTGTTTTTCTGAAAGATCTGATATATCAATTTTCTTTTTATTCATAACGTTTTACTATTTTTGTTCTTACTGGAAGCTTACTACTTGCTAATTCTAAAGCTCTTAAAGCTACTTCTTCTGTCACTCCGTCTATTTCAAACATAATTCTGCCAGGGGAAACCCTAACTGCGAAAAATTCCGGCGAGCCTTTTCCTTTGCCCATTCTAACTTCAGCAGGCTTTTTTGAAACTGGCAAATCCGGAAAAATTTTTATCCACAATTTTCCTTGCCTCTTCATATGCCTAGTTGCAACTCTTCTTGCGGCTTCTATTTGTCTTGCGGTAATTCTTTCCATATCCAAAGACTTAAGGCCATATTCTCCAAATGCAAGCATTGTACCTGCCTTAGATTTAGCTGCTACTCTTCCTTTATGGGCTTTCCTAAATTTTTGTTTTTTTGGACTT
>JANRMA010000094.1:0-6919 GCA_033762035.1 Rickettsiaceae bacterium | reverse complement strand
ATCATTATAAATACCATTAAAGCCATTGAGTATTAACTTAGAACTCGAAATAGTATTCATACACTCAAAGACGCGTCTTGTGCCTATATAATCAGAATTTAGAGCAAGATCCACCGAATCTTTGATATTATCAGTTTTACTAGTAGAAGGTATATCTGAGTTTATCCGAAGTAGATTATATTGCAAATCTCCAGATTCTGTAACTTGCTCTGTATCTATGCCAAGGCTAGCTAAACTTGTATAGCCACTATCGTAACTTACTGTATAATTTAAAGCATTATTTACAAGTAAACTAAGAGATCTTAATATTGGGTCGTATCTGAGTAATGTAGTAACTTTATATTTATTTGGATCGTTGGGATCTACTTGATTTTGGCGGGCTATAAAAATAATCAGATTATTCAGACTATCTACAAAATCAACTATTTTATTTTTATATATAGTAGCATCATCGCCTATTGTAATAGTTTGATATTCAGAAGAGGATGTATTAGCTTTTAGTAGAGTAAAATAAGCCTGGCCGTAAGATATTGTGTTAGAATTAGAAACTATCATCTGTTTGAAGGAAGAATTACCAGCCTGAACTATAGCGCTAGTTCCTGGAGACTCAAATTTTATAACTTGTCCAAATATTGTGGATTTTACATCAGACTCTGACGAATTAAATATATTTATAGCATAGTCAATACCTGTATTAGTGCCGTAGATATTTAGTATATAATTACCAGATCCGCTCAAAATTGCACTAGCTCCTACTCCAGAATATTGCGTAGTAAAATTAATAGAGTCCACTACAGTTTGTAAAGTGCCATCATTGGTTAAAGTAATGCTACATTTTGTTTTATAGGCAGATAATGCAGCAGCGACAGAAGTTTGTACGCTAGATAAAGTAGCCCCAGTTGTATTAGCTGCATCAGTAAGAGACTGTAATAAGCTTGTAAAAGCAATATTCGTTAAAATAGGCGATCCTGCCTGGTAGGTATTTATTCCAAAGTCGTCTGCGTAAGTTTTGGCATTAGCGCTAGTTGCAACATTAGAGGCGGCAGTTTTAACGGTGGCAGCTAGAGTTCCTCCATTTGCATTAGGAAGGGCTGCTGTATATGCGGGATAAGCTATAGCATATGCAAAATCGTTATTACTTGGAAGGCCGCTCCCATTATATGTTAATCCTGTTATTCCTGAAATAGCAGTAACCACATCTTCTCTTGTGATATTTGGAGTAGATGCAATAGCTGCAATAGCAGTACTTACACTATTTGCCTGGGTAATATAAGTACTAAGAGCTTTAGCTGCATATATACTATTTGGCATGCAATATAGATAGTAAGTACCCGCTGGAAGTAAATCTGCCCCTGTGCCAACTATTACAGTATCGGTTGTTTCAAAACCATCGGAAATAGTCTTATTCATTCCATTCCAAATATTAGTGATTTGGGTCTTAAGAGAAGCTAAACTAGAGCTAGTTTTTAAAGCTTCTACGTAACATAAGCTATATAATGTCCTTGATTGAGGGTTGCTTGGGAATCCGTCTCCGGAAAGGCTACTCACAGCCGCAAGAGCTGCATCCCTTGCAGCAGTTACTGAATTTGCTGCTTGAATTGCATTATATACCGCTGTAGGCTCCGTAGAGTCCTCTGTGCCTATTGAGATATTGTAACTTGTAGCCGTATTCCAAATTGATACTGTAATTTCTTGGTTTGAGGTAGAAGATGATGCTTCTACTTTCATATAGGTTTCTGCATCATCTGTATCGTTAGTTGAAATAGAGGCAGATTTTAGCTCTGCAGCTTTGATTCCCAGTAAAGTACTATATTCTCTGATTTTTAACGAAGAGTCTATAGCGCTTTTAATCTCTTCCGACTGAAGAAACTGCAAAGTTGCCTCTAATAAGACCATATTTTGATATTTTTCTTCTAAAGATTTTACAAGTTTTTCTTGAGATTCAACTTTGGGGTTATATTTGATAACATCATGAAATTTCAAATTTTCCTTATTTTTGAATCCATCTATAACCATACCACGGCCGAATTCGCTAGAAGTAGTAGGATTACTAGAAGCGGCAGAGAGAGATTCGCTAATTTTATTATTTTCTATTATTTTTGCTAATTTTTCCTTAAAATAATAGTATCTATCATCTTGCGGAGAAATTAGGTTTGAAATTTTAGACATATTGGATAATTTCTATTATATAAGCTACTTGTAGCAAATTTTATGCCAGTCTATTATTATATTCTTTATAAATTAGGTTTAGAAGCTTTGCGAGCCCTTTTTTGATCTCTGCGCAGGAATAGCGCTATAATGGGGAAGGGTGCAAAATTTTATATTAACGCTGATGCCTTATTTTTAAGTTTGATGAAGTGAGTGATTTTGTATAAGGCCTATCATTAGGTATATTTTTTCCTTGCGTGCGCTCGGTCCAACTTATTCCTAGATTCTTAACTTGCTCTGCTAATGGTTCCTTAGGATTACTATTAGTAACTTGTTCTGGCGGCCTAATATTACGAAAAATTGCTATTAATTCTTCTTTATTCTGTTTCTTAGCATAATAAAGAGGGGGTTTACCGCTTATGTCCTCTATACTTGGATCTGCTCCATTTGCTAATAGAATTTTTACAACTTCCAGTTTATTTTGTGTTATAGCGTTATGCAGAGGAGTCGCACCTAGCTCGTCCATAGCATTTAGATTAGCTCCTTTTGCCAAGAGAAGATTTACGGCATTCAGATTACCTTTTTCAATAGCAATATGAAGTGGCGTTAAGCCTACATCGTCCTTAGTCTCTAGATTAGCTCCTTTTTCCAAGAGAAGATTTACGGCATTCAGATTACCTTTTTCAATAGCAATATGAAGTGGGGTATAGCCATATTCTTCCTTAGCCTCTAGATCTGGGCCGCGAGTCAATAAAGCTGATATCATTTCTATATCATTATTTACTACAGCAACATGCAGAGGTGTTAAGCCCTTTTGGTTCCGAGAGTTGATATCAGCGCCTTGAGCTAATAATATTTCTACAACTTCCGGGCTACCAGATTCAAGAGCAATAAAAAGAGGTGCTCTGCGTTTATTGTCAAGAACTTCTAAAGTTTGGCTTTTTGGGTACTCTTCTCGTAATAATAACATATTTATAACTGCAGGATCTCCAGCTTCAATTGCCCAATGAAAAAAACTTTTACCACTTTGGTCTGGTAAATTCATAATACTAGCATTTTGCTCTATTAGTTCGTTTATTTTATCCCAATTTCCTTGTTTAATAGCATAAAATAATTGAAGATTTGGAGGGGCCTGCCCCATAGGCTTTTGCTCTAACTCTATTAATTTTTCAACTAATAATTTTAATACTGGCGTCTGGCCTTGATAATATGCATAATCAAGAGGTGTGTACCCATATTTGTCAAAAAAATTGATATTTGAAGATATTTTAGCCTGGCCATCTTCTGTCTCTAGATTTCCTTGCGTAACTAATTTTTCAATCACATCTGAATGGTTATATAATGTTGCAAGATGTAAAAGTGAGCGACCATGTATGTCTCTTATTGCCAAAACACCCGGGTCTATATTATGCAAATCTTCTGGATTTAGTCTCTTAAGTGCCCTTAATTTTTGACGTAATGCCGCAAAAGCTGCTTTTTTTGGTTCCAAATATTTAGGTGTTTTTAATTTCTCAGGCTCATCATTAATAGCCCAAGCTTTATTTTCTGCTTTAGCCGACCCATGAAGAGCTATAAAATCCCCTTTGTCTTGAGAGTCCTTAACTAACTGGCTCAAATTAATTGTATCAATTACAATAGAATTTCTAGGAGAATATTTTATTTGATAATCAGTGATAAGTTTTTTGAGTGATTTCTTAAATTCACTTGCGCCATTTATAATTTTTACTCCGTAATTCGGATCAAATACTACATAGGTTTCATCTCTTAATTTATGTATAGTAATAGAATGCGCGCTGTCCTCCCAGCGCATTCCTAATTTATGCACATAATTATCGTTTTTGACTAATTCTACTAAAGCATCAAGATCTGTAATTTGCTTATCGTAAAAATCCTGGAAGGTCTGATATTGCATCAATCTTTTTTGAAGATTTTGGTAATATTCCGGGTCAGGATTATTATCTAGAAATTTTCTGTTTATTTTATTAATAAATTCTTGCGGAGTACCCGCTTCAGCTTTTTTGTTACCTGCTCTTTCTTTGCTGATATATCTTGCATATTCAAGGCATAGGCCCCAGCAAACCCCGATGCGATGTTCCTCTGGGAATTTATCTAATATATTACTTTGATGGAACTGAATCCATCCATCATAATAATCATCATCATCTTCTGCGTCTTTAGACATAATTCATTTAAATCATTACCTAAATTAATGATAACAAATAGATGATTTGAAAAATATTTAATATTCTATAATTATTATGAATTTTGAGTATACTATGTTATTTTTACTACTTTATGGGATAGGCATTATTTTAGAGACGGCCCTGTACTTAGCGGCATTGGGAGGATCTTCTATTTACTAATTGAGAATTGGGTCTATTTTCCTTATTCACGGCATGTTTAGTCGTAATTTTTTTATTAACTTTATTTGGAATATAGAAAAAATATTTGTGGCATACTGAAAGTAAATTACGAAATGCCGCAAATTTATTACCTTTTCTAGAATTTTCAACATAGTTTGCCAGATTATCTAATATTTTACTTTCTTCCATGGTTTTTTCGGTTGCTTGCTTTATTTTCTTTTGCTCATCATGATCGAGGTCAGGTTTATCGGCTAAAATATTTTCTACAATTTTTTCTTTAATATAGCTTTTTAATCCTATTTGAGATTCGTATTCCTTAAGTTCTTCCTTTGTAAATTGCGATAGAATTATAGATGATAAATTCATGCTTCTGCGAATAATTCCTAAAGTGTAGTATGTTTTCATCACTATCCAATCACTTTGACTCTTATCCAAATTTTCTTTTAAAAGAAGTAATTCTTTTTGTATAGCTTTATCTGACAATATTGATTCTTGTGATTGATTGTCAGGCTTATCACCCACATTCTCTTGGCCTAAAATTGTGATATGATCAAAGTTAGCTTTTTTATTGTCTCTACCTTCTATGGATTGACCAAAGTTTTGTATTTCACTACACAATATTTCCTTATTAGCGCCTTTGTTTCTTGTGCAGCCTTCAAAAAATATACTAGCAAGCTTAGTTGCTACTTTGGCATCTTTTGAAGAAGCATTGTTTGATATTATGCCTAGTGAGTCCGCTGCAGTTTTTGTAAAATTTTCGTCGCTAGAGAGATGAGCCAAAAGTGCCGTAGAGTTTGTAATTAATTTACCAAAATCATATTGCTGATTATCTCCGATGATGCTCTTTTCCCAAATACCAAATGCAATATTAGCACATTCGACTAATTCTTTTTTCTTCTTGGGTCTACTTAAAATGGAAGATACAGCCGCTTCTGTTATACTAGAGAGGGCTTTTTGTGTTTCAGATGTATTTTCAAAATTTTTGATGAGGTTATTGTACTTATTTAATTCCGTAGCAGTTTCTATATCTTTTTGAAGACTCTGGATTAATTTCTTTTTTTCTGAGAGTTTTTCTTGTGTGCTATTTATCGACTTCTCAGTTTCGCTTAATTGACTATCATATCCATAATTATTTGTAACTAGATTTGTCGCTAGCTCATTAGGATCTACACTTAGGCCCAAATGCTCTATAGTCCAAGTAAGCCAAGACCTTTCATTTTGCTCGGTTCTTTGAGTAGTTTTTTTTACAGTTTGAATAGATTTTTCTATAGCTTCTTTTTGTTTTTCATACTCTTGAAGTGTTATTTCTAGCCCATCGATCTCTTCTTTTATCCCTCGCATTATTTCATCAGAAGATTTTATAGGAGGAGTTTTTATTAAAATATTAATTAAATATTCTTTAGTTTTCTTGTCGTAAGTAGGATCATTCTCGATCTTTTGCTTAAAAGCAGCAGATTTTGCCTTCAGCCTATCTTTATGCTTATCGTACTGAACTATAGACTGTGCGACAAGCGCTCCTAATTGATTAGAGGTTTCTTTGATCTTGCCAGGTGCAAATAAAATTGCTATACCTTCGTTGTTTAATATTTCTGACACACTTTGAAATAACTTAACTGTACTTAGATCATACTCATCAGAACTCTTCTTTATTAATGATGTTATTAATTTAGATAAACTAGCTGATAGCGCTTCTTTTTCCTTGTCTTTTAGATCTAAGTTGCTAATATTCCTTATTAAAGATATTAGCGCTGCCAATGTTTCTTTGTCGCAGTAATTAGCAGTTGGTAAATTATTATCTAAGACAACAGGTAAAATTTCTAGAATATTTTTTTCATATTTATCTATTAATGCTGTTATAAGGGAATCTTTCGACTCTTTTGCAACTTTAGCGTCTAAGAGTGTTTGCCAAAAAATTTGCGAAGATAAAATTTGAGTCAATTTTTCTGGATTTTTAGCAAGTTCAATAGAGGCAGTTACTTCTTTACCATTAAAGATAAAATTTTTTAGTGCTATGAAGGGCGTAAGTGTTGTGTTCGCTATTAACACAGCAGCATCCTCAATCGAATCAGTTGCTTGGGTCTGACTATTAGCATTATTATTTATTGTTAGCAGATTCTTAATATGATAAAGGAAGAAATTTGAATCTGTGCTGTTATTTAAAAAAATAATTAATTGAATTAATTCTTCAGCATCTTTAGAAGAATTTTCCTTTTTAGAAGACACCTCACGAGACATAAAAAAACTATTTATTTATTAAATTTATTATACTACTAATTTTTAAATAAATTATCTACTCTAACGAATTTATATTTAAACTATGCTAAATTTATAAAATATTATTGTTTTAATGTTACAAAAAATATTAAATAAATGAGAATTTATACAGAATAAATAATACAAATCAATCT
>JANRMA010000093.1:0-9501 GCA_033762035.1 Rickettsiaceae bacterium | reverse complement strand
AAAGATAAAGAATCGCCTGCGCTATTCCAGGGAAAGCCTGTATAAACCCATGTTCTTAACCATTCTGCAAAAACCCAAGCAGCTGCAAATGAATTTGGATATAATATTCTTTTGGAGAAAATATAGGATATAATTCCAACTAATCCAAAAAATTGAGCAAAAAATAAAGGAAGGCCAATGAATGCTATTGGTATAGCCCACCAAAATTCTTCTCTGTAAACTGAAACTCCTACAGAAATCCAATATAAACCAGTTAGAAAATATCCGAATCCGTAATAATAGCCAATCCAAAATCCCTCCTTGATACTAGGTGCTTTACTTAATATAAAAGCAAACCAGGCAATAAATACCAAGGAAGGCGTAAAAAAATAAGGCGCGAAAATTGCCGGCGTTAATAATCCGCATATAAAACAGGATAAAAAAGGATTTGATTTAGAGAGTTCTATTAAAAAATTCATTTTTATAGTGCGTAAAAGTGTTTGATATAAATATATAGAATGCTATAAAAGGATACAAGAAATATATAACAATCGAGGTAATAATGAGTATAGAAGTTTCTAACAGTCTTCTTGGCGGTAAAAAAGGTTTAATAATGGGAGTAGCTAATTCTATGTCTATAGCATGGGCTATTTCTCTTATGGCGCATAACCAAGGCGCAGAACTTGCATTTACATTTCCGCATGAGGCCATGGAAAAAAGAGTGCGGACTTTGGCCGAAGAGCTTGGGATAGAAAAAGTTTTTCATTGCGATGTCTCTAGCACCGCATCAGTTAAGAGTTTGTTCGAGAATGTAGGTGCTGATTTTGGAAATTTAGATTTTTTACTACATTCTATAGCATTTTCTGATAAGTCCGAGCTTAGAGGTAAATTTTTAGACACAAGTCTTGCGAATTTTACAAATTCAATGCATGTTTCATGCTTTTCGCTGATAAATATTGCTAAAGAAGCAGAAAATATACTCAATGATAATGCAAGTATTTTAACTCTTAGTTATTTGGGAGCGCAAAAAGTTATACCTAATTATAATGTCATGGGAGTTGCTAAAGCTGCTTTAGAGGCAAGTGTAAGGTACTTAGCTTATGATTTAGGGCCTAGAAATATAAGAGTCAATTCTCTTTCGGCCGGTCCAATAAAAACCCTAGCTTCAAGCGCTATAGGCGATTTTAAATCAATGCTAGATCTTCATAAAACCACTTCCCCTCTTAGAAGAAATACTACTCTGGAAGATGTAGCAAAAAGTGGCATATATTTTTTGAGCGATTTATCTAGCGGTGTTACAGGCGAGACTCATTATGTTGATTGCGGCTATAATATTATGGGTATGGGGATTGTTGATAATTAATATTTTATAAGAGATTATTGGTGGATAGATAGATAAATGCAGCCAGGGATAACTCAAGAAGTGCTTCCGATTTCAAATCTCAGTGGTATATTTTGTACTATTTGAGGAATATGACCCGAGCTTCCTATTGAATTTCGAATTTATTTTTCTATTACTTGTATGCACAAAATATTTGCCTTTAGCGACGAATTTCAATATATTGCCTTTTGAGATAAATATTTGAGTTATAATGTTTGGTTTTTTTAGGAAATTTTTTGGCACAGCAAATGATAGGCTAGTTAAAAAGCTTATGTCAGAAGTGGTTCTGATTAATAATCTAGAACCCCAAATGAAAAAACTTTCTAACGATGAATTTAAATTACAAACTCAGATATTAAAAAATAGGCTAGCATCTAAGGAAACTTTACATGATATATCATACGAAGCATTTGCCTTAGTCCGCGAAGCTTCTGTGAGAGTATTTGGCATGAGGCATTTTGATGTCCAGTGTGCTGGAGGACTTATTCTTCACAGGGGCGGTATCAGCGAAATGAGGACCGGAGAAGGTAAAACACTTGTTTCAACCCTTCCTGCATATCTAAATGCACTTGAGGGCAAAGGAGTGCATATAGTAACTCCGAACGACTATTTAGCACTACGCGACTCTAGTATGATGGGTAGATTATATAGTTTTTTAGGTCTTACTACTGGATGCATTACTTCCGGAATCTCTGATAGCGCAAGAAAAGAGCAATATAACGCAGATATAACATATGCAACTAATAACGAATTAGGCTTTGATTATCTTAGAGATAATATGAAGTTTACCTTAGAGTCTAGATCTCAGAGAGAATTTAATTATGCAATTATCGATGAAGTTGATTCGATATTAATTGATGAAGCGAGAACTCCTTTAATTATATCTGGGGCTGTTGATGATAATACTGAATTATACGTAGTAATTGATTCTTTGATGCGCAAAATCAATAAAGATTTTGTTGAAAAAGATGAAAAAATGCGCACAGTGAATTTGACAGAAGAAGGAATAAATATCATAGAAGCAGCATTAGCAAAGGCTAATCTTATAAAACCCGGTAGTGGTTTGTATGATTTTGAAAATATAAGATTAGTTCATTTTATAAACCAAGCTTTAAAAGCCCATTATTTATTTACTAAAGATGTGGACTATTTAGTACAAAATAAAAAAGTAGTTATTATAGATGAGTTTACAGGTAGAATTTCAGAAGGTAGGAGATATTCTGAAGGACTTCATCAAGCGTTAGAAGCTAAAGAAAAAGTACCTATTCAAAATGAAAATCAAACTCTTGCGTCCATAACTTTTCAGAATTATTTCAGGCAATATAAAAAACTTTCTGGTATGACAGGTACAGCTATGACTGAAGCTAACGAGCTGAAAGATATTTATAATTTGGATGTAGTTGGAGTGCCCACTCATCATCCTTCCCAAAGAATAGATTGTGATGATGAAATATATGGCACCAAAGAAGAAAAAAATGAGGCCATTATTAAAACTATTCAGGAATGTTACCAGATTGGTCAGCCAGTGTTAGTTGGTACTGTTTCTGTAGAAAAATCAGAAGAAATTTCTAAGTTGTTAAAAAAGATAAATATACCACATAATATTTTAAATGCTAAAAATCATGAAAAAGAAGCTTATATAATTGCCCAGGCTGGTAGATATAAAGCTGTTACTATTGCAACTAATATGGCAGGAAGAGGCACCGATATTCAGCTCGGCGGAAATGTAGAGATGTTGCTTGAAGAAATAATTTCTACAGCCAAAGATAACACGGAAATAGAAAGACTCAAGCATGAAATTCAGCAGCAAGTATCCACAGAGAAGCAAAAAGTGGTGGCACTTGGCGGACTATATGTAATAGGAACAGAAAGGCATGAGAGTAGAAGAATAGATAATCAGCTCAGAGGCAGAAGTGCAAGACAAGGAGATCCTGGTAAAACAAAATTTTTCTTATCTTTAGAAGATGATTTAATGAGGCTATTTGCGTCTCCAAAAATGACGATGATACTAAAAACATTGGGTCTTAGTAATGGAGAGGCGATTTTTCATCCGATGATTTCAAGGTCTCTTGAAAAAGCTCAGCAAAAAGTTGAAGCTCATAACTACGAAATCCGAAAAAACTTGCTAAAATTTGACGATGTCATGAATGATCAGAGGCATATAATTTATCAGCAACGTAATGATATTATTAATGCCTCTCAGTTAATTGAATCTTCTATAGAGTTTGCTGAAAATATACTAGCCAAGATTTTTAACGACTGCATTCCTACTGATAGTTTAAAAGAAAAATGGGACATAGATAGGCTTGATTCCGAGATACACAGAATCTTTAATGTAGAATGTAAAGCAAAAGAATACTTAACCAAGGACATGAATGATGCAGAAATTCTCAAAGAAATATCTGATATTTTAGTAGGCTTCTTACGCAAAAAGGAAAATAACTATGGCGCAGAACTATTTAACTCAGCATTAAAACATATATTTATTTCAAATTTAGATATGTGCTGGAAGGATCATTTACATTCTCTTGATCATTTAAGGCAAGGTATTTCTTTGAGGGCTTATGGACAGAAAGATCCTCTTGTAGAATATAAAAGAGAAGCTTTTGAATTATTTAATTCAATGCTTGATACATACGCAGAGCAAGTAGTAACTGCAAGTTATCAGTTTTATTTAGAATCTATGCAAGAAATAGACTTGGCTTCGAAGGAGCTAGCAAGTAAAACCAAAAATTTAAAAGAAGTAAGAGAAGACCCTGCTTTTGCTAATTACAATAGCGGCGGCGCGAGCATTGAAGCTAGGCCTCAGCCATATGTTTCTAGAGTTCAGGATGAAGATCGAGATCCACTTGACCCATCAACATGGGGTAGAATATCTCGTAATGAACTTTGCCCTTGTAAGTCTGGTAAGAAATATAAGTTTTGTCACGGAAGCTTGTAGTAATAACAATTTTCATTTTTTAAATGATCCAAAGGGCTTTACGAGGATTGACTCTTTGCGCATGTATTTGTATCTACTGGTGCAACGCCTTGCACTCAAATCCATTTGGCGGATTTAATTCTTGCAAATGGTATAATTTTTCTACTTAAATATTTTTTCAATTTTAGTTACGAATCACTGCGTTATTGCTATTACACAACAGTGAATTTATTTCTATAAATAGTTTTTTGTGGTATATGTATACTTTAAATTTTTTATGGTGTAGAATTAAGCTAACTATTAAGTGGAGTAGTAGTATGAACAAATTAAATATAATCGCATTAGGTCTAATACTAGGACTTGCTGCTGAATCTATGGCTAGCGGAACTTCTTCTCATGAAACTCACCACCATAAAACCGAACCTAAAGCTAATGAAGCAAAACATGAAGCCCACGAGAAGGAAGTAAAGCCTACAGCTCATAAGAAGCATAAAAAGCACAAGCATGATGCTAAGAAGAATAAGCAAGCACATCACGATGCAAAACCTCATGAACATCACGATGCTAAACCCCATGAACATCACGATGCAAAGCCTCATGAAGAGCACAAGGCTCAGTAAGGTTTAATAAATAAATTATTTTTCAATAGAGGTAAATCCTAAATTTACCTCTATAGGACCATCTTTGATTTTATTCTATTAGAGGCTTCTTTAGGCCCAATTATTGCTATAAGCTCAAATAAACTAGGGGAGGATGTCTTGCCAGTAAGAAATGCTCTGACTATTTTCATCAGTTCTCCCAGTTTCATATTTTTTTCTTTCGCAAGCTGTTTAAACATAGAATTAATATCCTCTTCGCCTGCATCGTCTATCATAAGTAGTTTTGCGATTATTTCCTGTACTAATACAGTATCTGAGTTTTGTATTATGTAGACCGCTTCCTCTTCAAAAGATAGTGTTAGAGCCTTACTATGATATAATTTAGCGAGCTCTGCAGCATCTAACATTCTACTAGATCTTGTTTTTATTGATCCTATAGCCTGTTTTATATTTATTGCAGTTTTACCATCCCAATCTATCCCTTCTTTTTGCCATTTATTGATAATAAATTCTATAATTGACTCATCATCTTTATTTCTAATATAGATGCCATTAATATGATCCATTTTTGCAAAATCAATTCTAGCCGGGCTTTTGCCAAGATTAGATCCATCAAATCGCTTGATAGATTCTTCTATTGAAATAATTTCTTCGTCGCCATAACTCCATCCAAGCCTCATGAGATAATTATTAAGAGCTTCCGGTAAATATCCCATTTCTTTATAGCTATTTACACCTAGAGCACCATGTCTTTTAGATAATTTTGCGCCGTCCTGGCCATGTATTAAAGGAATATGGCCCATAATCGGTATTTGCCAATTCATAGCTTCGTAAATAATTTTTTGCCTGAATGCATTATTTAAATGATCATCCCCCCGAATAATATGGGTTATTTTCATGTCATGATCGTCTACTACTACTGCAAGCATATAAGTTGGGGTTCCATCGCTACGAAGTAATACCATATCATCTAGAGCGCTACATTCAGTAGTTACTTGGCCCTGGATTATATCATGAATAATAGAATCACCGCTTCTTGGCGCTTTAATTCTTATAACAAAAGCTTGATTTTTTGGATGTTCTGCCTCGGTTGCATCTCTCCATTTACTATCTAGTAAAAAAGATCTACCTTCTTTTATACATTTCTCTCTTTCGGCATTTACTTCTTCTTGAGTCATAAAGCATTTATAAGCAGCTCCTTTGTTAAGTAGCTCCAAGGCTACTTGTTTATAACGCTTCGTATTTTTGGACTGAAAAACTGCCTTATCATCATGTTTGATACCAAGCCATTCTAAGCCTTCAAAAATTGCATTAGTAGCTTCTAGAGTAGAGCGATTAGAGTCAGTATCTTCTATGCGGAGTAAAAATTTCCCCCCAAAATGCCTTGCAAATAAATAGTTAAAAAGGGCAGTTCTCGCAGAGCCAATGTGCAAATAGCCCGTAGGAGAGGGTGCAAATCTTGTAATAACATTCATATTAAAATAATAATTAATAAAAGCCAAGAATATAAAATTTTAAATAAATAAGCAAGAAAATAACTAACTAATCAGCAATTCTCATTTTCTTTTAGTCTACAAATCTTGACTTGCGCCATTATAATCAGTAAAATTAGATAATTATAATATAATTATCTATGTCTACTAATCAACAGCTTAATAATTTAGAACTAAATACTAATAAAATTTCTACTATACCCGCTGATTTTTTTCATAAAATTTGGGATTTTAAGCTAGTTTCTATAGAGCAAAATACTATTACAATAGGCAATATTATTATTGCATCAATAATATGTATTTTAGGCTTATGGTATACAAAAAAACTAAAGGCAAAACTTAAAAGTTTTTTATCTCAAAAATTCCAAGAAGATCAGGATCTTGCAAATGCTATTGAGAATATAGTCTCTTATCTATCCATAATTATATTTATAATTATTATTATGCAAATTGCAAATATTCCTATGAGTATATTTGCTTTTATAGGCGGCGCTCTTGCAATTAGCGTAGGTCTTGGCGCTCAAAATTTAATTAGTAACTTTATAGCAAGTCTTATAATTATGATAGAAAAGCCTATAAAAATAGGAGACTATATCAAAATAGATAATCTAGAGGGCTTAGTTACACGAATAGGCACTAGATGTATTGTACTGGAGACTACCAATATGAATAGTGTTTCTATCCCTAATAATGTCATTATTAATCAAAGCCTTGTGAATTGGAGCAACAATATCGCAGATTCTATTTGTCTTATTAAAATTAAGTTCTATAAAACAGATTTTTGTAAAATAAGTAAAATAACAAATTACGCGGCAGCGGACTATAATAATATATCCCATAAGCTTTTATACGAGCCAGAAAAAATTTTGGATCATTTAAACGAAGTTTTTCAATCCTTTAATGAGGTAGAATTGCTAGAACAGCCAAAAATTTTTTTAGATGATATTGATGATCATTATTTTACATTTAAATTGTTATTTAATTGCGATAAGAGTAAAATTCCAGATAATATGAACTTTAAGTCTTGTATATATAAGACTATATTAAAAAATTTTGATGCAACCAGTATAGTGATATCTTAGATTGCTAAGTTTCTTAAACTATTTTAAAATCATCTTGTGCTCCTATAAGGTTTGATTCAGGCTCTATCGTAAATTCATTGACCAAGCAAGTTTGAGGCTCTTCAAATCTTGGCTTTTTGCGCGCGTAACCACATTCAGGCGTAACTACCATATTCCCAGAATCGAAAAATATCTTTCGGCGCCATTGCTTCGCTCATGCTGGATAATATATCAGCTGCTTTGCGAATTGTATAATATTCATTATTTTGCAGAGGTGGTCTAGAATTAATTTTGTGTATTAGTTCTTGTGATACGCGAAGAGACTCTTCAAATCTTGATAAAGCAAATAAGGCCTTTGCTTTACATATAATAATTTCATTATTATCGGGAAATTCTATTGATACTTTAGAGCTTATATCTAACACTTCTTGAAATTTACTAAGGTGCAGAAGGGCTGTAAGCTTTTTACTACATACCAACTCTTTTACGTTTTTCTTAGCTTTATATAGGGGGCACCTATAAGATCAGAATTATTATAGTTATTTATTAAATAAGATATATCTTCCATCTGGTTACATATATGAATTAATGCTTCATATTGCCCTGCTTTCAGTAAGCATTCTGCTGTTTTTTTAAAATCAAGCAACAGAAATTGATTGCTATTATTTTGCATTTTTTTAGACATAGTGTATTTTGTACTTTGTTATTTAGTAGAACTCTGCTTATAAAATATTAGAGGATATTACTTATTTCAAGATTTTTATTTCATTAGTATAAATTAAATTTAAAAAGAAATATTTGGAATATGTAGTATAGGCAAGACTGAGCTTATGCGCTAAAAAAATTATAATTATTTTTTTAAACAGATTATTGCTTTTTCTCTAAAACAATGTTCTACTTTTATAGAATTTAAGGGGATAGTAAATATGAAAGAGCGACCTAACCAACCAAAAACAAATAAAAGAGTTTCAATGACGAAATTTAAGTTCGAAACTCAAAAAATTCTCAATAGTAAAAAACCAGAAAATTCCTATTTAGAAAAATCTGAATTTATTTCGGATCAAATAGATCTACAAATAGATATAAGTGAGACAGATGATTATGGCGATAAATTAGAAGAATTATATAATCAACTTTTAGTGGCTAAACATAATAATTATGTAGTAATAGGAGGCATTTATTCAGAAATTATTGCCTTACTTGAGCTTGGAGCGCCTTTTCCATCAAGACTTTGCATGATTGTAACTCACTCAATTAACTCGAGTCAAGATTTCATTAATAAAACTTCTTACTTCGAGTATATTATTCAGCAATATAATATAAAAAATCTTATGTATACATATTTTTTACTCCCAGAGATTACTAAATCGTTAGAGATATTAGCTGGATTTATGAAATCAGCATCGGGGCTTAAAACATTACATCAGGCCAATATGATTATATCTCGTTTAGTTCAATTAGAAGATGCGGAAAAAGCTCTTGAGGCTATTACTATTGCCTCAGAAAGATTTAGAGATAGTGCTGATGTTATTGAAAAAAATTTACGCATCTTATTTTCTCATAAAATCTCAAGTCTTGACTTGAATGATAATATTGTAACAACCGTCCAGTTCCTTAATAGTATGTGTGAAATGGAGTTTGTGTCGCATATATTGCAACAATTAATTATTACAAAAATTCACAAAGAAGTTGATGTGAGTTATTTGCAATCTTTAAATTACATAATATCCTGCCATTTACCCGAATCTGATTTTCGCTCTAGTTGTCAGGCAAATATCGCAAGTAGACAATCTGAATTAAGCAACATCTCTGATGATAGAGGGGAGCAAAATATTAGTCCTCGCTCAACTGCCGTAGATTTAGAAGCGCAAAAAACTGTTATAGATTATGGGCTGGATAGTTTTGAATTATTTCCAGATAACCTATTTTACTAGCTTATTAGCTAAGTAGTACCAAATATCAGATTAAACCCGCCAAATGAATTTTAGCTCTAAGTACGGCCCATACTCATATTAAAGGGTAGCAACAAAGCAAGATCCGCTAAATTCATTTGGATCATTTAAAAATG
>JANRMA010000092.1:0-2615 GCA_033762035.1 Rickettsiaceae bacterium | reverse complement strand
GTAGAAAAAGTTATTAGTCATGCGCATCTAAAAGAGGCGTCCGGTGCCTATAGCGGGCTTGATGCTATAAAATCAGAAAATCTGACCAAGGAGGAGTCTTAAAGTAATTTATTAATGCTCCTATTTTAATGACCGGTTATTTTAAATTTTTACCAATTCTGCTGACAATTATGAGGATAATATTAGTTATACCTATTTGGATATGTTTATCTCTAGAAAATATAAAAATAGGAAGCCTCCTGGCTTTTGGATTATATATTAGCGCTGCTTGTACAGATTTTTTAGATGGTTATTTAGCAAGAAAGTGGGATGCTGTAACTATATTAGGCAAGATTTTAGACCCAGTAGCAGATAAAATTTTAGTCTCTTGTATATTAATTAAATTAGTATTCCTGCAATATGCAAACCCTTTACTAGCCTCAGTAATTATAAGTAGAGAAATCTTAATAAGCGGTATACGGGAGTCTTCGCATGAATTATTTTTTAGCAAAACCGCAGTCCTAGATGTTAGTTTTTTATCTAAAATTAAAACAGGAGTACAATTCTTAGCAATTACTATACTACTACTATGTGGACTTGATAATCCATATATTAATTTTATCGATATTGGAAATTTAGTGCTTTTCGCGGCTAGTGTCTTAAGTTTTTATACTGCTTTTCAATATATCTATAATATAATGCTATTTCTTGCAAAATGACCATAATCATTATACTTTGGGGCCCATGTATTTAGTATATTTTGACTATTAAAATAAGAAAATTCCTCTTTATAATAACATTCTAGTAATTCTCTTAAACTATTATTGTGTAATTTAATCTCCTCTATACTGACAACTATTATTTTCTCTTCCAAAAATGGTGACTTAGTATTTACTTTATAAAATACCAATTCTATATTTCTATCCTCATTAAATATTATATTTGGCTTAAATCCATTATAATAATATATTATAGCCTCTATCATCAATTGAGGAGATTTACCGATAAGAACATCGGCTTTAGTAGGCGGAGCTCCAGTTTTATAGTCTATAATACGAATTTTATCATTACTTATTTCTATTCTATCGGCTATAGCTCTAAGTTCTATAAAATTATTTGGCAGTATTTCATAACTAATCGATCCTTCTATTTCTGTAAAATAGTTACTACCTCCCTGCTCTACTAAATTATTCATCTTCTGGATTTCTTCGCCAATATTAAGGGCTGGCATTTTCCATAAATCAAAGTAAAACTGCGGCAAGCATAAGGAGTTGCATATTTCAGAGAAAATCTCTGATAATGATTTATTTGGGTAAAGAGATATATTTTCTATATATTTATGAATAATAGACCCAAAATCGCTAGCCTCTACTCTAGATAAAAGATTATTCTTCTTGTTCAAGCCAAGTACTTTTTTAGCAAAAAATCCGTACGGATTTCTGATTAATAACTCTATATTTGTAGCATATAATTTTCTTGGCAAATCTTCACAAAACGCTTTAGATATACTTGATTTATCTGCTATAAATTTAGTCTCTAAATTCGTAAACCCCTCTTTTAAAGATCTGTAAGGCACTATCTGATGGCGAATTAAATCTAATACCGGGCATTTTTCTTGCCTAACAGATTCTTTAAACATGGATCTAGAGAATATAATATGGTCATTGATATATGTATTAGATATTTTACAAGAAACTTGATACAAGATTTTATGATAATTCGCTTTACTAGAAACACCAAGAATTTTATTAAATATATTCTGGGAAAGCCAATTATCCTCTGCTTCATTTTTTATTATACTTTCGTGATTAAAATCTGCAAAAATTACTTTATCAGCATCTATAAGCAAGCTATCATCATATTTTAATAGAAAGATTCTGGCATTTTTATCAAAAGGCATAGTGCTTTTTAAAGTAAAAATATTCTGAACGTAAATGGCAAAATCATGATCATTAATATAATAATTTAATTGATCTAGTGTAATTAAATTTTCTACAAAATTTCTGAATCGCTCTGAATTACTATAAATAGTCTTGAGCTCTAGCAGGCAATATATTTTTTTAAATGAATTATAAATATCTTCAAGTCGTTCGCAAAGTAAATATATCTTATTTTCTATTAATTCTCGAAGTATGTTTATCAGATTATTTAGTTTAAGCTCTTGTATAAATTCTATATTATCATGATATATAGATTCAATGTCATTATATAGTTTTTTATCATTATTTAGTTTTTCAAGAAAAATTTTAATTGATTCATTTTGATTAATAATATTAGAAGAAAGAAAGGCTAAAAAGGATTCCTTGCTACCTTTTTCATATTTCATTCTAACTAATAATTGAAATAAAGAAGTTTCGGCTAAATGAGTATAGTCTTTACCTAGGGACGAGCAAAAACTTACTCCACAAGAAGATAGACGAGAAGTCACAAGATCATGAAGAAAATAGTTGCCCGTTATAATAATAATTTTTTTATTTTCAAAACTAGATTTTATAGCAATATTTGATATAAAATTAGCCTCATCATAAATATCATATAGTTCGTGTAATCCTGGAAATATTGAGCTTGCTGAAGGTTCTTCCGGGAGAGAATTTACGCTAAAATTATTATCATAAATGATATTTTCATCATAGAAT
>JANRMA010000091.1:0-2923 GCA_033762035.1 Rickettsiaceae bacterium | reverse complement strand
ACAATCTCAATCGATGGAGAGAATTTTTACATTTCTGATATACAGGGTGTATTAAATCGTTATAGTGAAATAAAGAAGCTTGCAAAGCAAAATTTCAATAGTAAAGAGGACGTTTTAAGAATGATACCCATTGATGGAATTGCATCCAAGATATTTAATGAGAAATTATACACTTTTAACTTTGATGGAAAGATAAATATAATTAATAGTTTCAAACTACAAGACAAAGCACATAGACTTGAAATATTTATAGAATTAGATAGTACTTTATACCTAGATAAAGACAGGATAATGGCACTAGAGAAGGTTTTGTATAGAGTATTAAACATATTAATATATAAATATGTGCATAGCTTTCAAACACTTGTAGCAGAAAATTTGAAATCCGCAGAATGTTTGGTTCATGTTAGTAATTTTCAGGAAGGAGTTTTTGCAAATGCACAGAATAAAATTAAACTTAACTATAAACTCAATGTATGAGAATAGATGATTTACTACTATTTTTTATAATTGCCTTTAATTTTATACTAGCTATAACAGTAGTGAGGAAGAATAACAGTCCCCGAAACAGGCTGTTTTTTTTGGTAATTCTTTTTTTAAATTCTTATTTTGTATTAAATACCTTAATAGATTATATACAATCTTACAATCTTAATCTGATCATAAGTCGTCTCTTATTTGGTGTATCGATCTTCTTACCATTCTTATTAAATTATTTTATATATTCATTCTCACCAGAATTCAAAAAGCGTACCAGAAGATTTTTAATGGGGAGTATCCCTATAGTATTATCAATTTCGTTTCTGTCAATTTTCACAAATCTAATTGTATTAGATATAAATCAAAGCGTCTTTCCTGTAGCAATTATAAGAGGGCCTCTATATATCTTCTTTTACATTCTAGTGTTTGTACAAATAATTGCTATTGTATACCAAAGTGTTACAACTTCTAGAGTTTTAAAAGGTATAGAGAAACTACAATTTAGATATTTTATACTTGGAGCTATTTTAATGATGACTGCTATTACAATCACAAACGTTATTTTGCCCAACCTTGGAATTACCTACTTTGTAAGATTACCAGGGATGTTTTCAGTAATATTCACTTCTTTTTGTACTTTCGCTATTATAAGGCATCATCTATTCTCAATTAAGACAATCATTATAAAAGTAATTCAGACCGTACTTTTAGGTCTTTTGTTTCTAGGAGTAGTGTTAACTTTAAGAATCTTTAAAGACTCAGTTTTAAGAGTAAGTCAATTCAGTTATGAAGCTATCTTTTTAGACACATTTATGTCCATACTCATTGCAATTATAACCCCTAGATTTTTAGAATTTGTTGATAAAAAGCTAAATGCACTAATAAAACCTGAAATTTACTTTTTAGCCAATCTTTCTAAAAAAATAGAATCGGGTATATCTTTAGATTTAAAAAAAGAAGAGATAAGAAGTTTAATCATTGACAAATTGGATGAAAGTTTTGTATATAGTAGAATTTTTATAGTTGAAAACGTAAATAATAAGCTAGAAGTTTATCCTAGTGACATAAATTTACAAGTAAATCTTGATAAAGAGGATTTAAATATCGATAAAACTCTCTTTTTAGATGATTTAAATAATCAATTGAAAGCAAGAGAAAGCTTAGTTAAAAATGGCATTTCAATAATTGGAAAGATATCTCCAACACAATACATACTTTTTACTACAAAGACTAACCATGAGGCATATACTGCAACTGAGATGGAGATAATAGAAGAAGTAATTGAAAATTTAACTAAAATATACTTGAAAGTAAATAGTTATCAAGAGATAAAAAACTTTAATATATCTCTACAAGAAAAAGTCACGGAAGCAACCTCCGAACTTCAGCTTAAAAACCAAGCTCTGCAAGAGCAACTCCGTAAAGAGAAAGACATGATGGATATTCTAGGCCACGAACTACGAACACCTTTAAGCATAGCTCGAAATGCTGTTCTAATGATGGATACAACAATACAAAAACTTGAAAAAGAAGATCAAAAATCTCAACTAACTCATCTTATTGAAAAAGCAAAAGAGAATATCCGAAGAGAAGTAAAAATACTAGAAACAGTACTTTCTTCTACAAGAATAGAAAACAATAGACTGCAAATAAACTTCGAAAAAGTAGATCTAAAAGATGTAATTAACGATAGTATAGAAGGAAATATAGTTGATGCTAGAAACAAAAAACTGGTGTTAACCTCTGAATTGCCTGATGAAAATATATACATTTTAGGTGGGCGAGAACAAGTACAAGAGATAGTAGACAACCTAATTAGTAATGCAATCAAATACACAAAGGAAGGAAGCATTCTGGTAAAACTTCAAAAATCTGAATCATTCGGACAAATCTCAATTATCGATACGGGAGAAGGTATAGCAAAAGAAGAGATTCCAAACCTAGGAAAGAAATTCTATAGAATCCACTCACATTTAGATAATGTAAGCCCCTCAGATAAACTTAACATAATCAGACCAGGTGGTACAGGCATAGGGCTATACGTAGTCTTTAACCTAATTAGAATGATGAATAGCAAAATAGAGATAGATAGCCAAGTGGGTAAAGGCTCCACTTTTACAGTTAATTTCCCCTTATACTTAGAACAGGATATCAAAACCTCATAATATCCATTATTCTAGATAGCTCTAGGACTTTGATTTACATCGTCAACTAGTTTCTTAACAGTAGCAGAGCCATCCACTACCTTCTCAGCTGTCTTAGCTACAGTTACAGCATTCTCAACCTTCTTTACATTAGCTAAACTCTTTACTCCATCCCATATCCTTCCTATCCATTTCGGACTAGGTCCTGGCACTACTGATAATGCTACACTCATCGCCACGCTTCCACACGCATCTCCTGATCCATTTACACAGTCTACTCCTTCTTTTGCTGTTATTGC
>JANRMA010000090.1:0-3888 GCA_033762035.1 Rickettsiaceae bacterium | reverse complement strand
TCCGCTAAATTCATTTGGATCATTTAAAAATGAAGATTGGTATAATACTTATTTTTTAAATATTCTTTTATAAAATAATTCATTCTACTCAAATAACTAAAAATCTTCTAAAATTTCTTTACTAAATAATTTTTAATACTATAATGTTCAACCGATAGCAATATTAGAATTAATTTAAATTTAATAGAACACTAATGTCAAAAAAATTTGTTTTTGCTGCTTCAGCTATGATATTTACAAATTCAGCATACCGTGGGTATAAAGACTCTTCCGAAGATTCAACCTATCAAAAAGCCTGCGATAAGCTAGGATTAATAGGAAATATGGGTTTAAAGCAAACAAGCAGAACTCAATATCAAGATGCTATACTAAAACATCTTCAAATAGCTGGATATCTTAGACCGCAAAATATATGGAGAGATATCAATAAAATCGGAATTGAGAAGCCAGAAATACTGTTTAAAGAGCTTTATAAAATTGTAAAAAAAACTAATGCAGATTCTGAAAACCCGAGTGATTTTAATGCAAAACTTTTTAGAAAAAATTTTGGGAAAAATAGCCATATCACAGAAAGTGAGATGATGGATTTATTGCTATGTATGTCTCAGCATGCTTACGAAAAGAGTCAATTCAAAAAAATTGAAGAATTTAAAGAAAATGCTAGCATTTTAGGATTAATAGAAAGACGAGATCCATCTTATAAGGAATACGAAGCTGTATGGATAGTGGGGGGTTCAAGGCCAGCATTAATAAAAAGATTAATCGATTTTAATTATAATATTGAAAAATATCATATTAATATTAATGGTGATATAATAATTTTTGCAGATGAAGTTCCAATCTCAGCTAATGCTACTGGAATAAATCCCAATCTCCTAGCTTTTCTTAACAAAGCCTTTGAGGAAAAAAAAGCCTTAGATTCTGTAAAAACTATATCATCAAATGAAATAGAAGCGCTAGAAGAAGGGAAGGAATATATCTTAAGTCTAGCAAAGACTAATAACATAAAGTATAATGAATTAGTACCTTTTATAAAATTTAACAGTAAAGATGAATGCCCTGATGGATATTTATCTAATAGATTTTATATAAATTATGATAAATCTGAAACAAAAAAACTCACACAAAAATTAATGTGCGAGGATCTACACAAAACATATTTATCAACCGCTAGTAAATTATTAATTACAGATACTCTTTTAGGCAAAAGTAATGGGCATTTAACCTCACCAAATGTGAAAGCTGCATCTAGAAAATTTGTAGAAGATATATTATCAAAAAAATATGGAGATAAAAAGGAGTTCTTAATTTTAATCCAATCATTTAATCCAATATTGGAACCAGCAATAATAATAGCTCAAAGGGAGGTAGAGACCGCGATTAAAGATAAAGGCTTAGATAACGAAATTTATAAAATTAGAATAGATGGAGCATGCTCAGCAAGTGAAGCAGATTTTTTTGAGGTGAACAGAGCTTTTGGAGCTATTATTAGTGCAAAATGGAAAAATGCAATAGCAAATGATAGAGAAAATACTCACAAGCCGTTTGAGTCTCTAAGTTTCCATCGGGGGCAAAAAGATAACTCAAAAATTCCAGAACAACCAATTATACAAGACGAAATTTTCGAGAATACTATGTTCGATATATTCGATAGAAATCCCTTTCAAAAATTATTTGATTACTATTTAGAATAAATATTTATAATATAAACCTAAATATAATTACCTAGATTTATTCTTTACATTTTAGATATTCTTGATATAATCATTAAAAATATTATGCTTATTTATAATTACTATGACTTTATGCATATGAAAAAAGACTTAGGTACTATTAAAACTATATGTAATTAAATTGGAAGTATAATGTTTGGTTAAATAGCTAAGGTGAGCCTAGAGTCTTCACTTTAAAAATCTAATGCTATATAAATATAACTAAAAATCTATGTCAAAATAATATGAAAAAAATCTTATATCCTGTAATAGCCCTTCCGACATTATGTTTCTCTTTAGTATCTTACGATGCTTATAGAAATTCTTCCAAGCCATCAATTTATGAGAACGCATCTTATAAATTAGGATTTAAAGGATACGAAAAAAATGGCACACAAATAAGCAGAGCCGAACACCAAGATGCTTTATTAAGGCAATTACAAATAGCTGGATATCTAAAGCCTGAAAATATATGGAGAGATATCAATCAAATCGGAATTCAGAAACCAGAAATACTGTTTAAAGACCTTTATAAAATTGTAAAAAAAACTAATGCAGATTCTGAAAACCCGAGTGATTTTAATGCAAAACTTTTTAGAAAAAATTTTGGGAAAAATAGCCATATCACAGAAAGTGAGATGATGGATTTCTTATTATATATTGCTCAGAATGCCTTTGAAAGAGAGCAAGGCCAGGAAAGAAACGAATTATCTAAAAAAAGCTGGATACAAAAATATAGCGAAGAATTCAAAACTAATTCAACTATCTTAGGTCTAATCGATGCACAAAATCCAACGCTAACAAAATATGAAGGAGCCTGGATTATGGGCGCTTCGAGACCAGGATTACTAGCTAGATTAATAGATTATGACTATAATATAAATAAATATCATATTAATATAAATGGAAATATTATGATATTGGCCGGACAAAGAGAATTATGGGCAAATATTGATGGCATTGATCCTAATCTTCTTGCTATTCTCAATAAATCCTTTAATGAAAAAATGGGTTTAAATCATATAGACACCCAATCATTAAACGCTATTGAATCGGTTCAAGAGGGCAGAGAATATATGCTGCAACTTGCAAAAAACAATAATATAAAGTACAACTTATCTCAACCTTTTGTAGAATATAAAACTCAGGCAGAATGCCCTTCTGGATATTTTCCTAATAGAGTTTATATGAATTATGATAAATCTGAAACTCAAAAACTAACTGAAACCTTAATGTCTCTAGATTTACAAAAAACTTACTTACCAAATGCTACTAAATTACTAATTATAGATACTTCTTTAGACAAAGATAAGAGGCCAACAACCTCTACAACATCTAAAGATGCAGCGGAGAAGTTTATAGAAGATATAATATCAGGAAAATATGGGGAACAAAAAGAATTTGCAATATTAGTACAAACAAATAACCCGTACATAGAGCGTCAAGCACTCTCTGCTCAGAGAGCTGTAAATCAAGTAATTAAAGATAAAGGCTTAGATCCGAATATTTATAAAATCAAAGTCTACGGAACTGGGTTTGAAACAAAACAAGATTTATCCGTTGTACATTCAGAATTCGCAGCTTTAATGGCTGAAAAATGGAAAATTGCGGTAGAAGAAAATGACTCAACAAATACTCACAGATCTATTGAGGGGCTAAGTTTTCAAACCAGGCAAAAATATAAAATGGAAATACCGGAAATGCCTACAATAGAGGACTCAGTAAACACTAACTACTTGCAAGATTTTTTTGATTATTACACAGAATAAAGATTGATACGATAGATTAAAAAAATTCTACAAAAATACAGAATATAAAAAGTAAATTTTAATTCATTTTTTGGAATAATTATAGTAAAAATAGGTACAATATTATATCATTCGTAAGAATAAATTAGACAAATGAATTTTAGGTCGGAAGCCACAGAATGCCTATATTCATGGGTAGCAACAAGGCGGGATCCGCTAAATTCATTTGAATCATTTAATAAAATGAAGATTGGTATTAGAGCGGCCTGTTATATTAGATCACTATATCTCGACTTTGACCCCCTAAAAAGAGTTGTAGGTGCTATAGAGTGTGGCTTTGATGCCATTTTTGTGCATTATTTTTGTCGTGTCTATTCGCGTCTGTTGTTTGTATAGTTTTTTCTGCTAGTATAACATCATTAATTGTT
>JANRMA010000089.1:0-5289 GCA_033762035.1 Rickettsiaceae bacterium | reverse complement strand
CCAGAACAAGAATTATACCCGTTATCAGGCTATTTGCCTGATAACACACTCCAGGAACAAAGGACTATGCCAGAAACCTAAGCATCAGCTCCGGCACCAAGTTACAACATGGATATGCCAATTTCTTCTCATGAGGGTTTGGTAACAAGAATGGCAAAACAAAGATTAGAGGTGTTATCAGGCAATTTGCCTGGCAACACTCTCCAAGAACAATTGACTTTGCCAGAAATCTATGCATCAGTGCCGGCACCATGGTGCAACGTGCATATGCCAATAATTTCTCCTCCGTATCCGGATTGGTTAATACGTGCGGTAACAGAAGGATCATGGGCGTCACCAGAACAAATATTAAGGGCGTCACCAGAACAAGAATTATACCCGTTATCAGGCTATTTGCGTGATAACACTCTCCAGGAACAAAAGACTTCGCAAGAAACCTATGCATCAGCGCCGGCACCAAGTGACAACATGGATATGCGAATAATTTCTTCTCGTGGGGATTGGATAAGAAGAATGCCAGAACAAGAATTATACCCGTTATCAGGCTATTTGCCTGATAACACTCTCCAGGAACAAAGGACTTTGCCAGAAACCTATGCATCAGCGCCGGCACCAAGTTACAACATGGATATGCCAATAATTTCTTCTCGTGGGGATTTGATAAGAAGAATGCCAGAACAAGAATTATACAAGTTATCAGGCTATTGGCCTGATAACTCTGACTATTGGCCTGATAACTCTGACTATTGGTCTGATAACTCTGATGTCAATTTTTAATTGACTCAAATAAACAAATACAAGAAAATTTTTTGCTATATTTTTGCTAAAAATTAATTATAATTGATAAATGACTAAAAGAAAATATACTAATCTACCCCCATTAGATGGGGATATTCAGATCTCTTTAATAAACAAAGGATTTAGTCCGGACCAAATAAACAGTATTTATAATAATGACCCATCTCATTTTAAGGAGTTTGTGCAATTAACACAAGACGAGTCATTTAATCGTCTTTTGGAATATAATTTTGATTTAGAGAGCGTTACACAAATTTCATCTCATGGAACCTGGAATAACCTCCTATATTCTTTGCTAGAAAGCGTTAGAACGAAAACTCTAGATTCTGTAATGCAAAAATTTACAGTAGCGCAAATTACTAAAATTCTCGTATCTGATGGAGGGTATATAAATTTTCATGTTTTAAATAGTATAATGCGCCATGATAGTGAGTTAAATAATTTTATAACATCAAAATTCAGAGCAGGACAAATTACTAAAATCCTTAGTCATGCTGAAGGGGGCAAAAATTTATCTTTTTATTTAGATATAGTATCAAATAATCTTCCTGGTTCTACAGAGCTAACAGCACAATCAGATATCAAGGCAATTACAGCATTATTAAGCAAAAGCGGCGGTTCATTAGTTTTAGAGGGATTGCTAGATGTAATAACAACTAAACCTGAAATATGGAGCAAGATAAAAGTATTTGATTCTTGTCAGATTAGTAAAATGCTTTCTATAGATTCAGGATATAATAACAAATTAGTGATATTATTAAATCTGATAGAAAGTAATTTAGATGTATGGGATAGATTTATACTCAAGAAAGGAACAGACAACATTGCCTTGTCTTTTTGCAATAGTGATGCGCAAAATTTGGGGAATGCTATAGAGGAATATCGTCTTAAAGTTTTATCCGAACCTATAGGTAATATAGATTATTCAATGTCTTCTGACGAAGAAGATACAAATATACGAGCAACTCTAGAAACAAGAGGTGGCTCTCCAGAAGACGCAGCGCCACAAGATAATATTCCTGAAATTCCTATGGATATCGAGGAGTCAAAAGTTTACGCGATCGCGTCATCTCCCGAGGACGATCATGAGATAGGTATTGTGGAGCAAGAAGAGGTTCCTACGGAAACAAAAACAATAATTGATCAAGATCTTATCCCCAAAAGTACAGCAGAAGAAATAGACTCTCTGACGAAAAACTGCGGCTTTAGTTCAGAGCAAATTGCCTACATTAAAAATTATAAATTCAAATATGTTAAATCTAGGACAATATTCACAAATAATTTATTAACATTTTCTTGTAATAATCGTTTAAGTATACTAATAAATAACTTTAATATTCATCAAATAATTTCAATTTTGAGCGAGTCTCTTACTGACGACAGTAAGTTGAGTTTATTGATATGTATATATACAAGCGAGCAAGATGGATTAAAAGAGCTAAGGAGCAAATTTAGTGCAGATACATTTTTTAAGATTACTCAAAGCTACGGCGGTTTTAAGAGCCTACAAGCATTAATCGATCTATATAAAGATAATAGATATCCGGAGGTAAAAGAACAATTGAACGACAAGATAGCTACTAAAATACTTGCTAAGAGAGCGGGCTACAAGAATTTAGAAGAATTTATAGAACTATATACAAACCAAACAGATGCAGCTAAGTTCGTAAGATCACAATTAAATGTAGTGTATATTGCTCAAATTCTCGCCTTTTGCGGAGGACATTTAAATTTGAACACATTATTAGATATATATGAAATACGTGATAAGCCAAATATAAAGAAGATTATTGATCTAGTATCACCCCACTCAATAAGCAAACTTGATGGCGCGCTAAGGTCATATCGTCTTTCATATCACGAAAAAACATCCGAAGCAGAACAAGATGCAAATACAGAAGACTTACAGAATACAACTTCAGGTCTAGCTAAGTTTGAGTACTTTTTGAGAAAGCCAATCAATCCTATAGAAGAAACAAAAGAATATGAGTCTTCAGAAGATAAGCCTTCAGACGCATCTCAGGAAGATATTAGTACACAAGATTCAACAAACCCAAAAAAATCTAGACATAATGATTCTGAGCATGATTCTCAAATGGAAGTAACTGAGCCACAAGATGATAACACTCCAAACGAAGGGGCTATAGAAGAAATACCTGAGCGTGATATTTTGGGCGAGCAAAGCACAGCTTAAAAAATCTCTAAAAAGTTTGACATATAAAATTTTTTAGGTATAAATCTATCTACAATTTATCCATGCCGGATTAGCTCAGTGGTAGAGCAACCGCCTTGTAAGCGGTAGGTCGTCAGTTCAAATCCGACATCCGGCACCATTGCGAAGTTCTTTTTTACGAGAAGATTTCCATAATAGCAATTTGCAAAAATAGTGCAATCATAGCTTGACTTTTTGCGATAAAAATACTATCAATTTTGTATGAATATTTTCAATATAATGCTTAGTAGAGATCTAGGAGGGATACAAAATGTTTTTGTAACTTACACAAAACTTTTAAAGTGCATTAATGGGCATAGGTTCCACATAATCTCAAATAGCGCCCAGGTAAGCAAAGAACTTAATTTAGTAATAGACAAAGAGCCTAACGACTCTTGCAGCATCTTGCCTAATTATTCCCAATATGATATTTTTTCCATTCTGAAACTTCGGAACTTAATAAAAGATGAGCAGCCAGATATTATTATTGTTCATGGTAATAGAGCTGCTGTATTTGCATATTATGCAAGTAGGTTTCTTCTTAAAAGACCCAAAATAATTGGCCTTGCGCATAATTATTCCTACAAGCATCTTAAAAAATGCGATTATGTATTTTGCATAACTAAGGCAATGTGTAGTTATATGGAGTCCATGGGAATAAGAAAAGATTCCATATTCTATTTACCTAATTCAATAGAAACCACTGATTTTAATTATAGCATAAAAACTTATGAGACTAATATTATCACCATCGGAATAATGGCAAGACTTGTTCATAAAAAGGGTATAGATATTGCCTTACATGCACTAAGAATACTAAAAGAAAAAGCCCTAAATCTTAGGTTAATAATAGCAGGAGAAGGGGAGGAATTAGAAAATCTTCAGAAATTATCCTCAGAACTTGGATTAAAATCATTTGTAGAATTTACTGGATGGATATATGAGCAGGAAGAATTTTACAGTAAAATAGATATTTTTTGCTTGCCTTCAAGGCAAGAGCCATTTGGTATTGTTGTGCTTGAATCTATGATAAGAGGCATTCCTGTTGTTGCTTCAAATACAGACGGACCTCTTGAAATTATAAGTCATAACCAAGATGGCCTGATCGTAGACAAAGAATCCCCTGATCAGCTTGCTATGGCACTCGAGTTACTTATAAATAATGCCAATATCAGAGCATCTATAGGCGCTAAAGCTATAACAAAGATAAAAAAACATTACACTGTAGATGTAGTATCAAAATTACTACAAGGATATCTAGAGCAAATCTTAACATATATAAAATAATTAAAAGAAATGACATTTGAAGTTTTTAGCCTGCCGAATAATTTGAAAGTAACCTCTTATTACATGCCCAGTTTCCGGACTATTTCTATCAATTTTATTGTAGGAGTAGGCAGTAGGTATGAATCAGTAAGTCAAGAAGGGATTTCACATTTTCTAGAACATATGGCATTTAAGGGCACTAACTCTAGGACGGCTGGAAAAATAGCAGAGGAATTTGATGAAATAGGGGGGCAATTTAACGCCTATACATCTAAAGAACATACCGTATATCATGCAAAAGTGCTGGATATTCATTTAGCAAAAGCCTTTGATATAATATCAGATATAGTGCTTAATTCTTTATATGACGAAGAAGAAATTAAGAAAGAATTTGGGGTCATATGCCAAGAAATTGCCCAAACAGAAGATTCTGCAGATGATTTATGCTACGAAAATTTAGTATCTATGGCATTTAAAGATCAACCACTTGGTAAATCTATTTTAGGTACAATAGACTCTATCTCCGCTTTTAACCAAGAAAGCTTTAAATCTTATGTTGATAAATATTATACAAGCTCTAACGCTATATTATCTGTTGCTGGCAATTTTGATATACAAGAGCTAAAAAAACTTTCCAGAGATTTCTTTGGAGGAATTACAGATAAAAAAGTTGAAAAAGCCGCCTCATCTTCTTATGGACCAGGTTATAAGTTTGTTACCAAAGAACTTGAACAAACAACTATATTTATTGGATATAAGAGTTGTTCATATTTAGATGTTACTAAATATTATCATGTACAAATGCTTTCGTTAATTCTAGGGGGCGGATTTTCTTCTCGTTTATTCCAATCTATTCGCGAAAAACAAGGTCTTGCATATTCTGTTGGATCTTTTAATTCATCTTATTCAGATAATGGTATTTTTAGTCTTTATGCATCTTGCGGTCATGATAAAATATTTCAGGTAATAAATAGCATGATGGACGAAATATATAAAATTTTAGATAATATATC
>JANRMA010000088.1:0-3074 GCA_033762035.1 Rickettsiaceae bacterium | reverse complement strand
GTACCTATAAAAGCTTTGTAGCAAGAATCTAGAGTTTTATGCATAGATTTAGCAAGCTCGCCTTTTAAACCCAGCCCAAAAGATATTTGTCTTGCATGAAATGGCTGCACGCCTACGGAAGGATTAATTTTTACTCTAATAATTTTTTCTGGATTATTATGAGCTACTTCTTCGATATTTACACCTCCTTCAGTGGATGCAATAGCAGTAATACATGAATTATCTCTATCTACTACCAGGCTAAAATAATATTCTTTTTTTATCTCGCATCCAGATTCTATATAAATTCTTCTAACTTGTTGCCCCTTTGGCCCTGTTTGATGTGTAACTAAAGTAATACCATACATTTCATGGGCTAATTTTTTTGCATCACTCTTAGTTTTTGCTATTTTAACTCCTCCTGCCTTGCCCCTGCCGCCCGCATGAATCTGGGCTTTAACTACATAAACATCTGAGTCAAAATTATCTATGCAACTATCTATTTCTTCTTTAGAGCAAGCAACTACTCCTTTTCCTGTAGGAACCCCATATTCCCTGAGAATTTGCTTGGCTTGGTATTCGTGTATATTCATTATGTACCTTCTTTGAATTATATTTTATGATATAGTAATTACTAGATAATATCAAGTAAACCTACATGCAAATATAGTAAGAAAATTTCCTCAGAGTGTATTTAATTCATCCGCTAAAAGTGAATTTGCTGGGCGCATAATAGCTTTGTAGGAGTTTTATTATTATTTAAGATTAATACTACAATTTAGTCTCTCTATAATCTTTGTATTAATTGCGCGCAAACTATCTCTTACTAAAGCTCCGCTACGCAAATAATCTACCCTATCTGGAATTTCTAATATCTCATTATAATTTTCTGTTATATAGGCAATAGTCCTAATTGCATCAGAGGCTTCTTTATCGTAACTACTTGGGATATTACCTATAGCTAAATCTTCAAGTTCTTTAGGCTCAACATGTAAAAGCAAAAAATTAACAATCTCTGAATTTCCATCCTGATATTTAATATTTAAATCAACGCCTTTATCTATCAAGATTTGCCTTTTAATAATATTATCAGAGTAAAAGAACGAGGTTAAGCCGCAAAAATCTCTTGCATTTACATTAGCGCCTTTATCTAGTAGTTCATATACTGATAATGTATCTTGGGCTAGCATTAATAAAGACATCCCAAAAATATCAGTTAGGTTTGGATCGATATTATCGCCTGCAATCTGTATATCTTCTTGGAAAGTATCAGGATTATCTACCATATTATTATATTCTTGGGTATTTTCACGTTTAAGGACGGGTTTTTTTACATCAGCGCCCGCTCTTAATATCTCATCTATTATATCTAAATTTTGCGTATTGTTAAGAGCGCATTCTAAAATTGTATTACCAGCTTTATCTGCTTCGTTAATTAAGTCGGCCCGTTCATCTAACATTTTTCCTGAAGCCTCAAGGCCGCCCTCCTGAAACAATTCGGCAAATTCATTTTCATACAACATTTTATAGCAAAAACCTTAAGTATATATAGTAATTTAAGTATAAATATTTAAAATGTCATTTAATATTTATGTATTACTTAAGAAAAAATATAACTTGCGATAAATCTGTAACAAATACTACTCTTTTATTGTTGATTAACCTAAGAAAAGTTTTTTGTTAGATGCGATGAAATATGTAGCCTTCTTAATATAAAATAGCAAGTTCTAAGTATTTATAAGAATATTGCTCTATAATAATGGCAAGCAATAAAGTAATCAGGACTTTTGCAGTTAAATAATGAGTTTTAGGAGAGCCAGTACAATGGCCTTGTTTCGGATTTGTTTCAGGCTCTATAAAAAGAGGCAAAGAAACAAATAAACAAATCACCCAAATAGAGGCAATAAGTACAATTTGATTTAAAATATCCATAATATTTTCCTTTTATATAATTTTTTTTTATTTTTTTGTCTTTTATCGCCTAAAATTAACGTTATATTTACTTTTATAGTGTATAGATAAACATCCCGTTAGGTTGGGAAGCATAAAAATAAAAATAAATATTATCATAGAAAATACGAAAATGAAAAAATTAATCAAACTCAACACACCTTTTGAGAAAATAAGACTCTCTAATATCACTCCAGAAATAAAATTAAAAAGAGCTATAATTATGCAAGCCGTAATAGATGCTATTAATGTAGGAAAAGATACAACTAGCATGAAAATAGCCCTTGAGGCACGACAGTGGCTTAGCCCGGATAATGAAGATTTTATTATAATGTGCCATGAATGCGCCTTAGAGCCGGACTATATAATAAGAAAAACAAAAGAAGCAATTATATATAATAGTATAAATTCTGAATAAATGTTGCTATGTTACAATAATTAGTTTTTATTTACTGTAATTTGATCAAGATTTTCTTTTAAAAGTTATTACAAGTTTATATTTATATTATAATAATTATAACACCTAAGTGTTACATTATTAATCACAAAATAAAAAGGAGAAAAATTATGCCAAAAGATCCTAATATAGTAACAAAAGATGGTCGTCGCTACTCAGTAGAAGAGCCCATAACAACGGGAGATCAAAACATGATGTTTGCATTTTACAAAGCTCGAAGAAAAGCCGAACGACAAGAGCCTCGAAAAGAAGCAATTGGTGAGCAAGATAGTAATGGGGCAATGAAAATGGATGGGCACAAAGGAATACTTAGCTGGAAGATAGAAAGACCGCAGGAAAAAAGTGATAGACGTGACGCGAGTCTAGATCCTGCTGCAATAAAATCAGCGCTACAAGAGTTGGGATTAATTAATCAACAGATAAAAAACACCACTCCGAAAGAAAATAAGCGCAATGGCTGTAGATTTTAAATCTGCCATAAATCTTCCATCTAAAAGGTCCAGAGTAAATCTGGACCTTACAAAAATTTCCCTTAAGTTGCAATTAGTTGTACTAGTCAAGATTTGATCTGACGGTCAGTATATTTTGTTACAAATGATAGTCGGATAAGTTATGACTGTCAGATGTGTTATTATAGTACATAGATTCATTGGATTTTTCAATAGCAATATGTTTAGAATCTAAAAAA
>JANRMA010000087.1:0-14524 GCA_033762035.1 Rickettsiaceae bacterium | reverse complement strand
AGAAGCCCAAAAAAATATTCTACTAAACCGTAATAAGGCTCTTTTTCAAGAAATTTGCCAGAAATATATTCGTGGCCAAAATCTTAATGATCAAGAATTAGGGATTCTCAAAGCTAATTTACTATCCCTAAATAGCGATAGTGGAAATTTGCTAAGAGATATATATAATGACCATAATATCGCACCCTTATTTAATTCTATTCAAAAATTTAGTAAAAATATAACTTCTTTTTTTTGTAATATCTTGGAATATGGGGCCGATATTGAATATGCAAAAATAATAAATCATACCATCATTTTGCAAAAAAAATTTTTGCCGGATTTGGTAATCAAAAATATATTAGAATATATCATCGGTGAAATTGATGATATATCTTCGAATATAGGAATAATAGCTGATGTAGTAAACTTGCTAAGTAATAGGACTAATTTTGATTTTAATCATCCTTATATCTCTTATACAGAGAAAACTATATCAGATTATACGCAGTATCACGACTTTATAAACGAGGAAAATGTGGAAGAAATATATTTATACAACAATTACGAAGAACAAGATGCTATTTAGTTCTGCAAATAATACCATTCGTAAGAATAAATTAGACAAATCAATTTTAAGCCTGAGCCCTACGCATGTCTATATTAATAGGTAGCAACAAAGCGACATCCGCTAAATTCATTTGGATCATTTAAAAATGAAGATTGGTATAACAAATGCTAACGTCATAAAGATTAAGATTGTATTTTTTTGGGCCAAGATTGGCAAGTATTGACTGGATTATTTACGACAAATATTACTCTAACCTTTAAGTTTAGTAAACAGAGTGAAGTAGTTGTTAACTTTATTCTTGGCCCCTTCTTTCCATAGCCAAAGTTTATTAGCTATATGTTAGCCTTTATGTCCGGTACTAAGTCTACCAACTTCATTATGTTTTTTGATTGGAGTCTTGCATTTTGAAAAGCTTGAGAAACAAGGGGGTGAATATCAGTATTTCTTAAATAAGAGTAATCCTCAGTAGCTTTTATATAGTGGTAACTAGGCGCAGACGTGCCTAGTAAATTTTGGCAACAAAGCTGGTAAATGAGTTTTTCTAAGTCTCTATATTCTGTATGAATTGCTGTTATAATAAAATGGTTTAAGGTATCATTTACTATCTTTTGTATCTTAGTATAAGGCTGGGCTTTGATAGTCTGCATATTATGCACTCTATCAACTAATTTTATCAACAAGACTTCTTTGTCATTTTTGGCGTAGGCATTATTCAGAATCTGCTCTACTTTTAGCTTGCTACCGTCTGGTCTATCGCGAGTAAGCCTATCAACCATTTCTTCAATTCTAGGGCCAAAAGAATCAAGAATCATACCTGATGTCGCATCAGTATCTTCAACAATATCATGTAATATACTCGCAACAATAACATCTGTTTTTAGATTATAGTCAGAGACTATATAGGCAACTTCTATAGGATGAGTATAAAACGGCTCTCCAGTTTTTCTAAATTGCCCATGATGATATTTTTTAGCCCAGTAAATAGCTTGCTCTATTAGATCATAATCGAGTATATTCTTAACGTCTAATGACTTTAGCTTATTAATTAATTTATTTGAATAATTACAATATACTGAGCAGCCCATAATAACTAGCCTTAGATTTAGTTTAATATCAAGTCGCATTTTTAAATGATTCAAATAGACTTATCAGGATAGGCTCCTACGCATGTATTTATATACACTCAAGGATAATCACTTCAAAATCCGTTTGGCATTTTTTAATTCTTACAATGTGATAACAACCATAAGTATAATACATCTATTAGCAAGAAGCAACTAATATTTCTAAAGCTATATAAATATTATCTCAATGAAAAGCAACTTATTATTAAACGCCTCTTTATTTGCATCAATACTCTAATTGCTATTTTGAATAGCCTCATGGGCTGCAAAAGTAGCTAAATGCATTATTTTCTCAGCGCTAGAGCCTACTGCGCAAATTTGTACAGGCTTAGAAAGACCAGAAAGAACAGGGCCTATTATCTTCCCATTTCCCAATTCTTCGAATAATTTCGTTGAAATTACGGCCGTATTGAGTGTTGGCATTATAAGTATATTAGCTGGTTTAGATAGCCTTGCAAATGGATAAAGGTGCATTAAATTTGGATTTAAAGCAACATCAGGGGACATTTCTCCATCAAATTCAAAATCAACGTTTCTTGAGCGTAAAATTTCCGTTGCTTCAGTAATTTTTATTGCCTTTTCTTTATTTGGATTGCCGAAGTTTGCAAAACTAAGCATTGCAACTCTTGGAGTATATCCCATATTTTTTGCTATTTGCGCAGTTTGAGAGGCAATATCAGCCAGCTGCTCTGATGTTGGTACTTCGTTTACACTACAGTCTGAGATAATTATCTCTTTGTGGTCTGCAAGTAAAACAGAATATCCAAAAATTACATGACCCTCTTTTGGGGGTATAACTTTTAATATATCTTCAAGAGCAGAAAAATATGACTTTGTAGCCCCAGTAACTAAACAATCTCCCTTCCCTAGAGAAAGAAGGCAGGAGGCAAATATATTTCTGTCAGATTTAACAAGTCTGCTACAATCCCTATATATATATCCTTTTCTTTGAAGTTTAGAGTAGATTAAATTGATGTAGATATCTAAATCTGTACATGTAGATGCATTGATTACCTCTATTCCTTCAAGGCTTATTTTTTCGCCAAATTGACTAAGTATTGGCTGAATTTTAGACATTCTTCCAACCAAAATAGGTTTTGCATATCCGTTATCTCTCATTATAATGGCAGCCTGAATAACTTCGGGCTCCTCTCCTTCTGCAAATATTATCCTCTGAGGATCTTGTTTTACTCTAGCATAAAGAAGATTCATATAATTAGACCCAAGGTCTAATCTGCCGCTTAAGTCTATTTTATATTTATCTAAGTCAAAATTTTTTACTCTAGCTACTCCAGAATCTATTGCAGCTTTTGCGACCATAACTGGCACTGTATATATAAGCCTTGGATCAAAAGGTACAGGAATAATGTATTCAGGCCCAAATTGCATAGATTTGCCTTTATATGCTACTCTTGCTTCTTCGGGAACGGGCTGGCGGGCAAGAAATGCAATCGCATTTGCAGCAGCGATTTTCATTTCTTCGTTTATCTTACTTGCTCTTACATCTAAAGCCCCCCTAAAAATATAAGGAAAGCACATTACATTATTTACTTGGTTATTATAGTCCGATCTTCCCGTTGCAATAATCGCATCACTTCTTACAGATTTAATATCTTCTGGTAAAATTTCAGGATCAGGGTTTGCCATAGCAAGGATAATGGGGTCTTTTGCCATTGATTTTACCATATCTTTAGTAACTGCACCTTTAACAGATAATCCGAGAAAAATATCTGCATCTTTCATAGCTTCTTCTAAAGTTCTTAAGGAAGTTTTAATCGCATATTTTTCCTTCCAAGGATTCATGCCTTGACCTCTGCCTTGGTATATAACCCCTTGTTTATCACACATGATTATATTCGCAGGGTTAATACCAATTTTTACCAATAAATCTGTTGTGGCTATTCCTGCTGCACCAGATCCGTTAGAAACTAATCTAACTTCTTCTATTTTTTTGCCATTAATATGTAAAGCATTGATAATCGCAGCTGCTGTTATAATAGCAGTACCATGTTGATCGTCATGAAAAACAGGAATATCTAATAAATCTTGTAGTTGTTGCTCTATAATAAAACATTCGGGTGCTTTTATATCTTCAAGATTAATACCTCCCCAAGATTTGCCAATATATTTGACTGAATTAATAAATGCATCAGCATCTTCAGTGTCTACTTCTATATCTATACTATCTATGTCTGCAAATTTTTTGAATAATACAGACTTTCCCTCCATCACTGGCTTAGATGCGCTTGCGCCTAAGCTGCCAAGTCCTAAAACTGCCGTTCCATTAGTAATGACGGCAACCATATTGCCTTTTGCCGTATAATCGTAAATTGTATCTGGTTTTTCGCTAATTTCTAAACATGGAAATGCAACGCCAGGAGAATATGCTAGAGATAAATCTCTCTGAGTAAGTAAGGGTTTGGTAGCTACAATTTCTAGCTTACCAGGCTTTTTGGATAATTTATGATATGCAAGCGCCTCTTCTTTAGATATAGTGTTATTCTTATCCATATTTCCTCCGTAAGTTTAGTTTTAACCAAATAAATATATTGCCATAGCAAGTGTAAGGGGAGATAATATTATACTAATTGTGATAATAGATGTCATAACATCTGCATCTCCTCCCATCTGCTTTGAAAGTAAGTATGAATTTGTAGCTGTAGGTAGCATACTATATAGCATACATACTGCATGTTCTACCCCCCCAATGCCAAGAAGCTTTAACATAATAAAAGTTAATGCGGGCATTATAATTAATTTTACTATACATGCAATCGATACTGCAAATTTATCTATAAAATTGCCAAATAATCTTAAACTAGCTCCTACGCATAATAAACCTACAGTATGGGCAGAAGTAGCAATCGTATCTAAAGTCTTTTTTAGGCTTGCAATTATTTCAATATCAAAATAATTAAAAGCAAATCCTATAATACTTGCGATAATAAGCGGATTCATAATAAAATTTTTTGCAAACATATCTAATTGTGTAGCGCTAGATTTATTATCATTGCCTCCATCTTCTTCGGGGCAATAAATAGTGAATGCCAAAATAGATAATATATTGGTATAAAGAATCATATATGCAGCTATGATAGAGATAATTTTCATACCTTCTTCGCCATATAATGCAGCGCCTAGAGCAAAGAATATGTAGCTATTGTAACGTATTCCCCCTTGAAATATTGAGGTAAAAACTCTGCCATCTATTTCGTATTTTTTTTGTAATATCACAAGGCCAAAAGAGACTAAAGTAGTAGCCAGCATAAGTACTATCATCAGTTTCATAAGATGGGTTCCGCTCAGTTCGGAATTAGAAATATAGCTAAATAGCATAATTGGAAAAAGAAAGTAATAGCAGAGAGACTCAAGGCCCCTCCAAAATTCTTCTGATTTTAGCCAATATAATTTAATAAGATTCCCAAGTAGCATTATGATAAAAATGGGTAATATACTCGAGAATATATCCAGCATTATGTTAATTGTGTTATTGACTTATGGGCGCTAACATAACATAATCACTTAAAATTTGAAAGTAATTTTCTCGATAAAAATGCTTATAAGAATAATCCATAGTTAATATACAAATAATATGCAAACTTCTGTTATAAAAACTTTTGCAAGAAGGGTGGGAAAGGGCTTTTCTGCAAGTAAAAAAAATGCCATAAGTAATATTTTGCCTAAATTTAAGGTAGATATTAATAACCTAACTAAAAATGCCGAAAATCCAGATAAGATTATACTCGAAATCGGCATAGGTATGTCCGAGCATTTTATTAATCAGGCTAAAATAAATCAGCAGAATTATTATATAGGAGCAGAGCCATATCTAAACGGTATAGCTAATTGCATTCAGATTGCAAGTTCTGAGGGTGTAAATAATATAGGTTTATGGCCAGATTCAGCAGATGATATTCTAGAATTAGCAAGGCCGGAAACTTTTGATATTATTTATTTATTATTCCCAGACCCATGGCCAAAACAAAGGCAGCAAAAACGTAGGTTTGGCTCTTTTGATAGGATAGAGAAAATCAAAAAATTACTCAAAAATAATGGCCATTTTATTTTTGCTTCTGATATAGCGGAATATTTTACCTCTATTAAACAACTAGCCCAAAAGGCTGGTATGAAGGAAGTAATAAGGGACGAAAATACCCCCCATGATGGCTACGTAACCACCCGGTTCCACCAGAAAGCTATAAAAGAAGGTAGAAATGCTCTATTTTCGATTTGGCACAAGATAGGCGCAGACTATTCTGGCAAATATTTATAAATCTGATCCGTTGCTCAAGTAAAAAGTTTATTTTTTATGATTTTTACTAGCGGCCGCCTAGATCCTGCGGTGGATACTTCGGAACCGTAGTTGCCCCATTCCCTAAGTGTGGATTACCCATCGGGGCAGAAATGTCCATAGACTTTTTATTGAAGGCGTTTTTTATAGAGTCAAAAACTTTTCGAGCAGCTTTTCGAGCAGGGTCAAGTGTTATTTTTGTACCCACTTGTTTTTGTTGTTGTTCTTGTGCTCGCTTCTGTGCAGCTTTTTGAGCCTTGAATTGAGCGCCTTCTAACTGGTTCATCTCATATAAATTCATTTTCCTTTCTATTTTCGCCGCTTCATTTTGTGCCTCGTGAAACTGCGTAAAATCTATGTCCACCAGTTCATTCTTTTCGTCTTGATCGCTCATATAATTATTACTCTATAATATTATGCTTTATTAACATAATATCATATTTACTAAAAATATTGACATAAATCTTGATATTTTTAGATAAACAACTTATATTGTTGCATAATTACTACATTTATTTATAAAATTGATTACTTGCGCAAAACCAAACCAACTTTTTTTATAACCTTCTAAAAACGTATCTTAAGAGATCCTGATATTTGATGGGACTGATAAGCTTTAAAGAAGTGCAGCCCGTAATCTAGATGTAGTTCTATACTTTTGTAGCCAGACTTAAAGCCTAAATTTATATCATAAGAATTTGTAGGATATTTATGTTTTGTACCTGCTGCAAGAGGCACAACCCTGGCATATCCAGCTGTAGAATCTATATGATAAGTACTTGGCAGTGTTGCGGTTTGTTTTACATATCTTTCGTATGAAAATGAAAGATGAGGTGTTATTTTTAAGCTCTTATATTCTAACTTTTCTGTTTTTAGGCCTATTGTTGCTATTCCTATTAATTCAGATAAATTGGAGCTTGAAATATTAGCCGTAAGACTAGCGATATTTCCTTTTTCTGTTCTTGCGGATAAATAGTTATAATTATATTTTAGTCCTAATGATGGTATAATATAGAAACTATTCATTTTATGCTTGTATCCTAAGTCACCTTCGGCATTATATCCTAAATTTGCATATTTTTGCGAGGTAAATCCGGTAAAATTATCTATTGACATAACTCTTTTTGTATTCACTCTACCTAGATGAGCTCCTAGACTTAGATTTGTGAAAATATTATCAGATAAGTTAGTATGCATATAAATATTACTACTAACAATATTAGAAGTTGTAGTAACTTTTCCTACTTCTCCTAATTGACCTTTTCCTGTAATTCTAACTGGGGAATATCCAAAAGAAATTCCCGAATAGCCATTTTGGCCGTTAGCCTCGAAACCAAACATCATACCGCCAATATTAGAATGATATGGATTTGAAAATGATGCACGATTTTGCTCTATATTAGTATAAAGAGCTTTTGTCCATAATGAAAAACCAAACCCATTATCATTTTCATTACCTGCTGAGACACCAAATTCATTATTCATTTCATGATTTAAGGTTAATAATTCTGGCTCTGGCTCAGATGCAAGATTACCTGCGATTCTATCAGAAATAGCTTTGCCTACTGCGCGCATTACTCCTTTGGTAGGGGTAGGATTTAGCATATTATGCTCTTGAATAAAAGCTTTTACTCTTCTTGATTCTTTTAGTCTATTATAGTAATCGGAATCATATGGGGGGTAGTTATAGGTATAGAATAGATCATTAATTTGATTTTCGTCAATATCTATTGGTATTTCGTTATATTCGACAGATCTGAGCCATGCCCAAAATTCCTCTTGACCGAATTCCTGATTATTTACATTACGATTATTTTGGTTTGTCCTAGTGCCTGCAAAGTTTGACGCAGATGCACTATTTGTGCTTGATGTTGCTCCAGAATACTCGGCTTGTCCTGGTGCACGACTTCTGAGAATCTCAATTACGTCTTGAATACTAGTGCCATTTTGTTCCCAAGATAATATTTCTTCTCTATATCCTTGAAAATGTACTCTTTCTGCCCAGGCGTTATTTGTGTAGTCGTATCTATTAGCATAATTCCAATTATTATCGTTTGACAAAGTTCTTGCATCTCTTGCAAGTGGTGCGGTAGTTTGCTCATAGGTTTCAGGATTAAAACCGTTAGGAACTTGGTCTATCATACAGGTTCTTTCAAGTAGCTCAATAATTTGAGACGGAGTGTATTGTGCCCCATGTCTATTTTCTAAGTAATTTTGGCCTCTTGATGTGAAATATAAGGGATTATTAGAAATATAAGTACTAACCGGCGTAGGCGAAACCATATCGCGAATTTTAGCAGACATTTCTCCTATAATTCGTACATCATTATCATTATAATCCCATCCATACGAGGAGTAATGTATAAAAAAAGTAGCGGATAGAATAGTGCATCGCAAGAGATAAGGAAATCTTAATTTCATATATACATCTAAATAAAAAATAACTGCCTTAAACTACTAATTTAGGCTATGAAATGTCAAGATTATACACAAATAAATAATCAAAAAATTTTTTAATGAAGTATTATAATAATTGCGAATATAAGAGCTTTAGCTCTTTTGGCGATAATTCTGTTGGGTCAGGCGAAATAATTTTTACTTCGGGGTATTTTTTGGCAATTTTATTTGTGATATTTTTGCATAGAATGTGAGATACACATATGAATATATTATTTGTATATTTTTTGCAGGATTTGATTGCCGAAAGAATAGTTTTGCCTGAATCGATAATATCGTCAACCAAAATAATATTATCATATTTTTCGATTCCACTAAGGCTTTCTGTAAAGATTTGCCCATTTTTTCTGGTTTTTTTAAGGTACTGATGAGTGGCCTTTATTGATTTTGCAAGAATATAGGCTCTCTCTAGAGCACCCATATCAGGCGCTAGAACTAAAGCCTTACTGCAAGCATTATGTTCAATTAATTTATTGGCAAAATATTCATTATTACTCATATTGATAAGACCGCATTCAAAAAAGCCCGCAGCATTACTAGAATGAATATCAAATGTATAAATCTTGTTGATGCTAAAATATGTTAGAATTTTGGCAATAGATCTTGAGCCTATAGAGCTGTTAGGCCTTAATTCTCTATCTTGTCTTAAGTATGGAATAAAGGGAATTATTAGCTTTATGTTGTTGCAACCTTTGCTTACCAAAAGATCTAGTAGAAAAAAAAGTTTTATTAGTGCGTTATTTGGCTGAGGCCATAATTCTATGTAAATAAATATCTCTGCTTTATTACCTATCTCTTTTTCTAGAGTAATTAATATCTCATTTTCTGTAAAATGTTCTACTGAATAAAAAACTAATTCCCCATTTAGTATGGAAGATATAACTTTAGTAATAGCTACTATATTATTTTGTGCTATAAGATACTTCATACTAAAAAACAATTAGCTAAAAAATTATGCTGAGTAAAAACATTGTGAATTTAATAATATTTGACAAAATGCGATTAGGCAATAACATTATAATATATAAGGCGAGGATAAATGGTTAGCAAACTTCATCAACAACAATATTTGGATGCATATAAAGATATGCTCATTATCAGAAGGTTCGAAGAAAAATGCGGTCAACTTTACGGTATGGGCTTAATAGGGGGTTTTTGTCATTTATATATAGGACAAGAAGCTGTTATTGCTGGAGTGCATCTTGCAAAACATAAAGGTGATAGTACTATAACAAGCTATAGAGACCATGGTCATATTATTCTTGCTGGCCAAGATCCAAAATTTGTTCTTGCTGAATTAATGGGTAAAGCTACAGGATCATCAAAGGGCAAGGGAGGATCTATGCATTTATTTGATGTAGAAAATAAATTCTACGGAGGTCATGGAATAGTAGGTGCACAAGTTCCTATAGGTACAGGCCTGGCCTTTGCAGAAAAATATAATAAAACTAAGAATATTTCTTTTACTTTTTTAGGAGATGGGGCTGTTAATCAGGGCCAAGTTTATGAATCTTTTAATATAGCCTCACTTTGGAAACTACCTGTTTTATATATTATAGAAAATAATCAATATTCTATGGGCACATCCGTTGCTCGCTCTACCTCTATGACAAGCCTCCACAAAAAGGGTCTTTCTTTTGGCATTGAAGGTATAGAAGTAGATGGTATGGATTTAGATGAAGTCTATAATGCAGCAAGTAATGCAGCTGAATATGTTAGAAGCGGTAAAGGCCCCATGATTTTAGAGATGAAAACATATAGATATAGAGGCCATTCTATGTCAGATCCTGCAAAATATAGAACAAAAGAAGAGGTGGAATCTTACAAATCTATAGATCCCATAGCTACTTTGCGAGAGAAGCTAGAAAAAATGCTAAAAAATAGCGATGCAAAATTGCAAGAGATAGAAAAAGAAGTAAAGCAAATTATAGCAGATTCCGTTTCCTTTTGCGAAAATTCGCAGGAGCCTTCTATAGACGAATTAATGACGGAAATATATCCAAATAATATAAATTAAAATGGAAAATATGAGGAATATAACAGTAAGAGAGGCTTTAAGAGAAGCCATGCAGCTGGAGATGATACGCGATAAATCTGTCTTTATAATAGGCGAAGAAGTTGCGGAATATCAAGGAGCTTATAAAATTACACAAGGTTTGTTAGATGAATTCGGTCACGAGAGAGTAATAGATACTCCTATCTCAGAACATGGGTTTACTGGCATAGCGGTAGGGGCTGCTTTTGCCGGCCTTAGGCCTATAGTTGAATTTATGACATTTAATTTTTCTATGCAGGCTATAGATCAGATAATAAATTCTGCGGCTAAAACCTCGTATATGTCTGGCGGGCAAGTGGTTTGTCCTATAGTATTTAGAGGGCCAAATGGAGCAGCAGCAAGAGTTGCAGCTCAGCATAGCCAGAATTATGCTGCTTGGTATTCTCATGTGCCTGGTCTCAAAGTTGTTGCCCCATATTCAGCAGAAGATTCTTGTGGTTTGCTAAGAAGCGCTATCAGAGATAATAGTCCTGTGATTTTTTTAGAGAATGAAGTATTATACGGACATCACTTCGATATTCCAGAAGAAGTAGAGCCTATTGAAATAGGCAAAGCTAGAATTGCAAGAGCAGGAAAAGATGTAACTATTACTGCATTTTCTCTTCAAGTAAAAATGGCATTAATTGCAGCCGAAGAATTATCTAAACTTGGAATAGAGGCAGAAGTAATAGATTTAAGAACAATAAGGCCTTTAGATGAAGAGACGATAATAGATTCCGCAAAAAAAACAGGAAGATTAGTTTGCGTTGAAGAGGGGTGGTTTTTTAGTGGCGTAAGTGCAACTATTGCATCTATTGTACAAAGTAAAGCATTTGACTACATAGATGCCCCCACAGAATTTGTATCAGGTAAGGATGTACCAATGCCATATGCTGCAAATTTAGAAAAACTTGCTCTACCAACAGTAGAAGAAATAATTGAAGCAGCAAAAAAAGCATGTTATTTTAAATATTAAAGGATAAAAATGATTATAGAAGTTTTAATGCCAGCTCTCTCTCCTACTATGACGGAGGGTAACCTAGCCAAATGGCTTAAAAAAGAAGGAGATAAAATACGCGCAGGAGATGTAATAGCAGAAATAGAAACAGATAAAGCTACAATGGAAGTTGAAGCAGTAGATGAAGGTATTTTAGGAAAAATTCTAATATCAGAAGGATCTAACGGAGTAGAAGTAAATTCGGTAATAGCTATTATTATAGAAAGTGAATCAGAAAAAGATGCGCTAAATAATTACCAAATAAAGGGTAAGGATACTAAGTCTGAGGGCGGTGCTCCCATAGCAGAAAAAGATAAGGTAACTTCTGGTAATTTAGCCCAAAATATATCAACTGATGCTATAGAATCTTTTGCCGCAAATAATACAAAGATTTTTGCCTCTCCTCTTGCAAAGAGAATAGCCTCGCAAAATAATATTAATTTAGAAAATATTCAAGGTACTGGCCCTAAAGGACGAATTATAAAAGCGGATTTATTAGATCTAGAGAATAAACCAGTAAAAGAAGGCTCTTCTGCCCAAACTCCTATGTATAGTAGTAATAATGGCTATGATCTTATTCCTATGTCTAATATGAGGAAAGTAATAGCTAAGAGACTATTAGAATCTAAAATAACTATCCCGCATTTTTATCTTAATATCGAGTGTAATTTGGATAAATTATTGGAATATAGAACTAGCATAAATCAAATTTTAGAAGCAGAAAAAAAGGTTTCAGTAAATGATTTTGTTATAAAAGCGGTAGCTAGAGCATTAAGAAAAGTACCAGAAGCAAATGTAAGCTGGAGCAATGAAGGTATAATGCAATATAGAGATATTGATATATCAGTAGCAGTTGCTATAGAAGGCGGGCTAATGACTCCTATAATTAAATCTGCTAATTTCAAAAGCCTAACAGAAATTTCTGCAGAAATGAAGGAATTAGCTCAAAAAGCAAGGTCTGGTAAGTTAAAGCCTGAGGAATATCAGGGGGGAGGTTTTAGCATCTCTAACCTTGGTATGTTTGGTATTAAGCAGTTTTCAGCTATAATTAATCCCCCGCAAAGCTGTATTTTGGCTGTAGGAACTGGCATCAAAAAACCAGTTGTTACAGAGGCAGATGAGATTAAAATTTCTACAATAGCAGAAATGACTTTGTCTATAGACCATAGAGTTATTGATGGAGCAGTGGGCGCTCGCTTCCTTTCCTATTTCAAGGAATATATGGAAAATCCTATTAAAATGTTTATTTAGATTAAAGGGGTAAGTATGACAAGCCAAACTTATGATGTTATAGTAATAGGAGCCGGTCCTGGTGGGTATGTATCTGCACTTAGGGCATCACAACTCGGTATGAAAGTAGCAATAATAGAGGCGGCAGATTTAGGGGGCGTATGTCTTAACTGGGGATGTATTCCAACTAAGTCTTTACTTCGCTCAGCTGAAGTATTTCATCTTATGAAAGCTCATAAAGAATTTGGCTTAAACGCTGAAAAAATATCAGCGAATTTAAGCGAAATAGTAGCTCGCTCAAGGAAAGTTTCACAAACTTTAGCCTCAGGCGTTACTGCCCTATTACACAAGGCAAAAGTGAAGGTATTCAAAGGTAGAGCAAGTTTTGTAAGTTCTAATAAGGTTAAAATTACCGGCGAAGATGCGTTAGAAATATCAGCTAGCAAAATTGTTATAGCGACTGGCGCAAAAGCTAGAATCTTGCAGGGATTTGAGCCAGATGGTGTAAATATTTTGACATATAAAGAAGCTATGATGCAAAAAGAAATGCCAGAGTCTATTATTGTAGTTGGATCGGGGGCTATAGGTATAGAATTTGCATCTTTTTATAATAGTTTGGGCGTTGATGTTACAGTTTTGGAGGCGAGAGAACATATATTGCCACAAGAAGATCTAGAAGTCTCTGAATTTGCTAGAAAATCTTTCGAAAAACAGGGAATTAAGATAGTTACATCTGTTTTGCTAAAATCTATCAAAAATAATAAAAAAAATGTGACACTAGAATTTGAAGTAAACAACCAGAAACATAATCTTACAGCTGAAAAGCTTATTATGGCTGTTGGTATAGTGCCTAACACTCGTGATATAGGGCTAGAGCATACAAAAGTAAGACTGGATGATAAAGGCTTTGTACAGGTAGATAGAGCGCTTAAAACCCTTGATGAAAATATATATGCTATAGGAGATATAGTAGAAGGCCCTTGGCTTGCGCATAAAGCTAGCCACGAAGGGATTATAGTTGCTGAAAATATCGCAGGCAAAAAAACTACTCCAATAGATAAGAACAAAATTCCAGCATGTACTTATTCTATGCCGCAAATCGCCTCTATAGGTTTAACGGAGCTAGAGGCTAAAAATTCTGGCAAGAAAATTAGAGTTGGTAAATTTCCATTTATGGGCAATGGTAAAGCTATAGCTTTGGGAGAAAGCGAAGGATTTATTAAAATGATTTTCGAGGAAACTACCGGAGAAATTTTAGGATCTCATATGATAGGCGCTGAAGTAACAGAACTTATAAACTCTATAGCGCTAGCCATGACATTAGAAGCAACAGAGGAGGATATTATTCATACTATTTTTCCTCATCCTACTTTATCTGAAATGATTCATGAATCGGCGCTAAGCGCATTTAATAGAGCTATCCATATACCTAATAAGTAGACCGTTTATGCGTACAAGGCATTCGGAGAAGCCAGGGGGATGACAACTCTCTTAATTGTCATCCCCCCCCCTTGAAAAAAGGAATCCAGGAGATGTAAAAGCCAGATTCCGCCTTCCCTACACTTTTCCCGACTTTGACCCCCCCTGTCTTGGAAGTCTTATGTTATAAGGGGTTGATTTTTTTCAGACACGACTTTCTCCTCTATATCTGGTCGGTATCTTGATTTTTAAACTTGTAAGTATATTCCTTGTCTGATTAGGTGTACTAGTCAAGATTTGATCTGACGGTCAGTATATTTTGTTACAAATGATAGTCGGATAAGTTATGACTGTCAGATGTGTTATTATAGTACATAGATTCATTGGATTTTTCAATAGCAATATGTTTAGAATCTAAAAA